>VHDE01000016.1 GCA_016871515.1 Verrucomicrobiota bacterium | reverse complement strand
TGTGATGCGCGAGACACCATTTGGCCAGGATGCTGCCGCCGCGTGAGACGATGCCGGTCATGCGGTTCGCGGTGAGCGGCACGAAGCGCAGCAACACGCCGGCGTGGATGGTGAAGTAATCCACGCCCTGCTCGGCCTGTTCGATGAGGGTGTCGCGGAAGAGTTCCCAGGTGAGGTCCTCGGCCTTGCCGCCGACTTTCTCGAGCGCCTGGTAGATCGGCACGGTGCCGATGGGCACGGGCGAGTTGCGCAGAATCCATTCGCGCGTGGCGTGAATGTTCTTGCCGGTGGAGAGGTCCATGACGGTGTCCGCGCCCCACTTGGTGGCCCAGCGCATCTTCTCGACTTCCTCCTCAATGCTCGACGCGACGGCGCTGTTGCCGATGTTGGCGTTGATCTTCACGAGGAAGTTGCGGCCGATGATCATCGGCTCGGACTCGGGGTGGTTGATGTTCGCGGGAATGATGGCGCGGCCAGCCGCGACTTCGTCGCGGACAAATTCAGGCGTGATGATCGAGGGAATGCGTTGCGGGAAGCGGCGGAAGACGCTGGGTTGAAATGTTGAATCGTTGCATGGTTGAATCGTGGCATCGTGGCCGGAACCAGGGTGTTGGTGACAAAGGTCCATTCGCGATTTGAGATTTGAGATTTGAGATTTCAGAAGGTCCAGGCCTTGATTTTCACGGATGGCGATGAATTCCATCTCCGGCGTGACAATGCCTTGGCGCGCATACCAAAGCTGTGTCACAGGATGTCCTTTCGAAGCACGCAAGGGCCGTCGAGCGTTGCTTGGACGTTGACTGGCTAACAAGCGATAACCGAGGGCTGCGGGTTCGGGCGTGTGCGCATTCCGACGCAGCGCTGTGTCACGATGCTGATCGCTAAGATAACCATCGTCGCGAGATGTTACCGGGCGACCTTCGTATTCTTCCACGTCCGTTCGCGCCAAGATCCACGGTCGTCGCACCGGCGGCAGACCTTGTATCACATCCCCGGCGAACTCGGGATCGCCCCACGGGCCGCTGCAATCGTAAACGCGGACGGGATCGTTGACCTCGGTTTGTCCGTTGAAGGATTTGGCAGGCCGCAGCGCAATTTCTCGCATAGGAACTCGGACGTGGGGATAGATCTTGCCCGGCGAGTAGACGCGCGTCGAATTTGGCAGTTGGTCGCTGCTGTGCGGCTGGATGGAATCTTTAGTAGCTATCATAAATGCTTTTGTCCGGATCGGCCGATGAAGAACCTGGAAGGGAAGGGTCAACATCCCTTCGCCAGCATTATCTGGATCAGGTTCGACGGGTCTTTTGCGTTCCCACACAAAACTCTCAGCCTTCGGCCCGCGTTGGCGGGTCTGGATGGCTCCCCAGTAACGGGATGAGAATGCGATCCGGATGAAGGGCTGTCAATAGTTGCGTCCGTGCCGCCGTGCCGCAGGCGCAGGCTTTCTCGCCCGGAGGTTAGGACGACTCTAGAGACATCCGGCGCGGGACTGGAAAGTTACGCAACCAGCAGACTGGAAAATCTGCTCGTTTTACAGAAATACAAAAGGCGTTCCGCATCGCACGGAACGGCGTTTTGCAGCCGAAGCAATTTCAGACTGCTTAGGCTTCGAATGACTTTCCACAACCGCACGACTGGCGGGCGTTGGGATTCGAGATTTTGAATCCTCCACCAGTCAGGGCATCCACGAAATCGACTACTGAGCCGCGCAGGTAATTGGCGCTAAAGGGATCAACGACGACTGAAACACCATGGAAAGCTTCCTTTAGATCGTCGGGCCGGGTTTCATCGAACACCAAACCGTATTGCATGCCGGAACAACCGCCGCCTTCAACAAAGACGCGAAGTCCTTTCCCGGCATTCTCCTTATCTTCAGCCAACATCGCTTTGATCTGGTTGGCAGCATTTTCGGTCAGGCTGACTACAGATCCGTTGGCAACGGCATCATTCATAGCTGTGTGAAGCTAACAGCCAGTCAAGGCTCTGTCAAACTTCGCAGTCTTCCCGTCTTCCCATTGCCGCTCATTGCCGGCGACTTTGAGCGCGCAGCATGTTAATACCGAACACCACGTGTTCAAGCGCAACAAGATATGGGCGTTTTTTTCGTTTTTTTCTGTTGCGTTGATTTCTGCAATGTTTAGCCTATCTTCCCCTTGGCTTTAACGAACGAGAGGATCAATTGAATAGCGAGATTTGCAGAAGAGCACTTATAGAAGTTGGCAACCCCAACGTCCTGGTCAATCTGGTATCCCGACGGGTCCGTCAGCTCACGACGGGCGGTTCGGGTAGTCGTCCTTTGATAGCCGATACTGCAGGGCTGGGCGCTGCGGACGTCGCCATGCTCGAAATTATTGAAGGGAAAATGGATTGGGAGCTATTGGAAGATGGTTTGGCGGCCGAGCCCAGTCAAAAGAAGCGAAAGAAAGGGTGACGCTGCGCTGCGGCGCGTTGCTCGACCTCTCGGTTGATTGATTCAGCCGGTGAATTCTCGAAGTTCGATCTGCATTAACGGGCGTTTTCGTTCATGCCAGAGATACTCACCAATTCGAAAGCGCGCCGCGATTACCACATCTTAGAGACTTTCGAGGCCGGCATCGTTCTGCGCGGGACGGAAGTAAAAGCGTTGCGCGCGGGCGTGGGACAAATCAGCGATTCCTTTGCTCGCGTCGAGGATGATCAGGTGTTTCTTTACAACGCCCACATCGATGAGTACACGCACGGCAATCGGCAGAATCATGATCCCAAGGCTGTCCGAAAGCTCCTTCTGCACAAATCGGAGATTCGAAAACTCTTTGGTCTCGCGGCGGTGAAGGGGAATGCCCTCTTCCCGCTCTCGTTCTACTGGAAGAATGGGAAGGTCAAAGTGTCATTGGCGGTCGGCAAGGGCAAGGTTGAATTCGACAAACGGGAAACGATTAAGCAGCGTGAATCCGCCCGGGACCTGCGTCGCGCCACAATGCACCGGTTTAAGGGGAAGCAGGCTCCCGGCCATTAATCTTAAAGGAAGCATTTGAACCGCAAATGACCCTGATAAACGCAGATGCATGCCATCTCCAGCTTCGTCGTTATCTGCGTTATCTGCGAAATCCGCGGTTCCACCAGCTGCTTTTGGATTAATTAAATAAAATGAGGATGACGCCTCGATGAAACGCCATCCTCAATTCGTAATCTTGGAACCTTAAACCGAAGCGTTAAGCTTTAGCTCCAGGCTTTTTCCAGGTCCGCTTGGGCGCCTTAACGACCAATCCTTTCTTGATCGCACTGGTTGCGACCCGAATGTAACGCACTTCGCCGTTCACAACGGCCTTGACACGCTGGAGGTTTGGCAGGAAGCGCCTCTTTGTAATTGCCGTGACGTGTGTGCCGATGCCGCCCTTTTTCTTGGCTTTGCCGCTGCGCCAGATGTGGCTGCCTTTGGTCGGACCTTTGCCTGTTAATTCACAAATTCTAGCCATAATAATTTCTAAGGAGGGTAGAAGGTAACCGGATAAAGCGGTCATGCAAGCACTATTTCCTAACAGAAACGCGGAAATTCCGGTCAGAAGAAGCTGCCGAACACGGGAGGAATTTCGCGAGCCACACAACGCAAACTGGTGCCTCGATCGCGCAACCGAGCGTCCAATTCAACCGGCGATTCAGTGGACTCAAGAACTGCTTCAATGAGCGGGCGGCGCTCGGAAAACCGTTCTCGGTACGGGTGCCGTTCATCGAGCCAGTGAGCTAACATGCGCTGCCGCATCTCCGGCAATCGCCACATCATCCGCCCGTACTGAAATCGCGCGATGTCGTCGTAGTTTGGGTAAGGGCCCCAAACCGTGGCTTCCGCATTCATAGGTTCAATCTATCAAACCGCAGCGCTTTGCCCAGGCTGCGTGCGCTTGATCGCGTGGTTCATTTCGTTTTGCCTTTGGGACCAAAAGATCGGCCGGCGAGGGTACGACGAGCGTCAGTAGTCCGTACTGCTTTGTGGCAGTCCGAAGTCTCCAATCAGCGGCGAACTCGCGAAGGACAGAATCGGGCATAAGGTTAATATGCCACCCATGGCGCTGTTCGAACTCGCTTCCAATAATGCCCTCATAACATAACCGAGCGATCTCGTCGGAATCGGTAATTGGATCGACGTCCATACTGTTTTCGGGCAACGGTTCAATAATTCCCCGCTGCGCCGCATGCCAGAGCAACGCGCCTGACCCGATCAGGATCATCTGTCCCGGCTTGGAAAGTTGACCGCTGAATTCAATCAACCAGTCCTCGACCTGGCTCGGGTGTTTAAGCTCGCGCCGCGGCATTGAGTTCAGAGCCTCCTTACGTCGGCTGCTACGAACCGATCACGAACGCCTTTCCTTGATTGATTGCACAATGTTGGCAATGACATCGCCCTTTGGCTTCGCGCCTTGGTTTCCTTTGCCGTGCAGGCGAACGCTGACGTTGCCGGCTTCCAAATCGCGCGAGCCGATGACGAGCATGGTGTGAACCTTGGCTTGTTCCGCTTGCTGGATTTTGCCGTTGATCTTGTCGGTGCTGTAATCACCTTCGGCGCGGACCATATTGGCGCGGAGTTCCTGGACGACCGACTTGGCGTAGTCCACGAGCGGTTGTTCATCGCCTATGGTGAGGACGCGGACTTGTTCGGGCGCCAGCCAGAGCGGGAAATTGCCGGCGTAATGTTCGATCAAGAAGCCGATGAAACGTTCGTGCGTGCCGAGCGGAGCGCGATGAATGCAGAGCGGCGTTTTGTCCGTGTTGTCGCGGTCGCGATAAACGAGGCCGAAGCGTTTTGGGACGGCGAAATCGACTTGGTTGGTGGCAATGGTGAATTCGCGGCCGATCGCGCTCCAGACTTGCACGTCGATCTTCGGGCCGTAGAACGCGGCTTCGTTCGGCACCTCGACATAATTGATCCCGCTGTTCTTGAGGACATCGCGGACCATGTTTTCGGTTTGAATCCAAAGCTCCGGTTCGTGGACGTATTTTTCGCCAAGCCGCTTCGGATCGTGGGTGCTGAAGCGCATGACGTATTTTTCGAGGCCAAAGATTTTGAAATACTTCAGGTAAAGTTCGTTCACCGCATTGAACTCTTGCGCGAATTGCTCCGGCGAACAGTAAATGTGCGCGTCGTTCATGTTGAGCGAACGGACGCGCATCAAACCGAACAGTTCGCCCGACTGCTCGTAGCGGTAGTTCGTGCCGTACTCAGCGAGGCGCAACGGCAGGTCTCGGTAACTGCGTGGCTCCGCCGCAAAGATGCGATGGTGATGCGGGCAGTTCATGGCTTTGAGGTAGTAACGCGTGATTCGTGATTCGTGATCCGTGACGGGCGCAACTTCAGTTTTGTCTTCCTGCAATTCCATGGGCGGAAACATTGCGTCCGCGTACAGCTTCGGCAGATGCCCGCTTGTCAGATACATTTTCTCCTTCGCAATGTGTGGAGTCTTCACACGCACGTAACCTGCGGCGAACTCGGTCTCTTTCGCGAGTCTTTCCAGTTCCTCGACGATGGCCGCACCTTTGGGGAGCCAGAGCGGCAAGCCGGGACCGACGAACTCGGTGTCGATGGCGAACAGGCCCATCTCCTGGCCGATCTTGCGGTGGTCCCGTTTCTTGGCTTCCTCGACCATCGTGAAGTAAGCTTCGAGTTCGGTCTTGTTCTTGAACGCGGTGCCGTAGATGCGTTGAAGCTGCGGATTCTTTTCATCGCCCTTGTAATAGGCGCTAGCCACGTGCGTGAGTCTGAACGCGCCGATGTTGCCAGTGCGCATGACGTGAGGCCCGGCGCAGAGGTCGATGAAATCGCCGTTCTTGTAGTACGAAATCGGCTCGCCTTCGGGAATATTTTGAACGATGTCGAGTTTGAACTTGCTGGGCGCAGAACGTTCCGCGAGCGCAGCCAACCTTCCCTTTTGCGCGTCTTGAAGCGCTTGATCGCGAGTCACGACGACTTTCTCGAAAGTTTGATTGGCCTTAATGACAGCCTTCATCTCCGCTTCGATCTTGGCAAAATCTTCCGGCGAGATGCGATGTTCGAGCTCGACGTCGTAGTAGAAGCCGTTTTCAACAGGCGGACCGGCAGCGAATTGGGCGTCGGGCCAGAGCTTCGAGATGGCGGTGGCCATGACATGGGCGCAGGAATGCCGGATGCGCTCGAGATCGGTCATCTTCTGCCGCTCGTCTAAAGTTTTTCGTTCAGGATTTTGATTTTCCATAAATTAACTGTGTTGGCAGTGCCGTGACTGTTTCCGGGACCCTTTGGTCGTAACGCAGACTTGTAGTCTGCCGTATCGCCGACTTGCAGTCGGCAGCGGTCCCGCACCGTTCCGCGCGTTCGATCTGGCGGATGCTATGCAGAATTGCAAACCCGCGATACCGCAGAGTGAAACTCTGCGGTACGCTAATGCTTGTCCTTGTCATCGTGACAAATCACGTCGATGACGACGGCGCTTGCTAAAATTAACACATCATCTTCGCCTGGCCCGATATCGACGCCGTAAGTATCCGTCCAGGAGAACCAACGTTTCGAGACTTGCGCGATTTCACGGTTGCCGCGGCGGAACGTGTACTCACGGTCCAGAAAACTTCCCGTCGCTTCGAGATCATCCGGACCTGGTACATCGACGGTGAATTCGCAGCGGAACAGTGTGAAGAGATGCTTCTTCACCACCGCTGCGAGCTGATCGTCCCGATAAATCTCGTAAGTCGGCCCCCAAGCCAGAAGTTTTTGCCGAATGAAAGCGAGTTCGCGGCCGGACATATCCTGAAACGAGAGCTTGTCCCGAATGGTAAAGACTTTGCCATCGACGAAGAAGACGTCATCGCCGGCATCGTTTTTGATGCGGAAATCATCGCCGAAAGAAAAAAGTTTTTCTTTTAAGACGTATCGCATGGTCAATGTGACTGGCGGTCAAACCGGGAAACAAAAACGCCTCGAACGGTTCGTGCGAGGCGTCGGCGTCCACGGTTGTTCCGCGAACGCTCAAAAAGTTGTCGTTGTTCGATTCAGTCTGATCTCGATCACGCGGTGCAACCTAATCGAGCCATGAATATTTGGCAATTTGAATTCAGCCGTCCTGCGCGCACGCTTGAACTCTTGCAGCCGACGGTGCGTGTTGAGCGCGCCTGCCTTCGTCGTAACCGTCATGGTTTGGGCGTTCCTCGGCCCAATGTTTCAATTCTCGGACACATGGCAGCTCGTCATCAATACAGGCACGACGATCGTGACTTTCCTGATGGTTTTCCTTATTTTCGCAACGACATCAAAGAAAAGCTGACCGTCAACTGCGTGATGGGTTCTGCACACGCGGAACCATCCCTAAGAGGAACTGCGGACTTTCGAAAAGAATCCTCCGCGCAATCGCCATTGCTTCCTCGAAGCGGTATTGACCCTGGTCGATCCTTTCCGCGAGCACTCTGGCCGTTTGCTTCCGCACCAGGAGTGCCTTGGCATACACCCATTCGACACAATAAGCGTCCGAGAAAAAGCCGATCTGTTTGTTGGCCGGCAACATGTCAAGACGTTCCGCCATGATCTGGTGAATCACGTCCGGAAAGAAATTGTGCCACCAATAGCCGGCCAAGCTCAGGTTAGGCAGTTCACGCGCTAAAGTGCAGAGCGACTGATTAGCGTGCCGGCTGGCTAGAAAACACTGAAACCTCAGTTTGGGATGACGCCCGATCATTTCCGCCAATTGACCGATCGTTTGTTGCGCCAACCGGCTGCCCGTTTCGAAAGGGAGCGGCTCGGCGCCAAAACTGAATTGAAAAACAATTTCGTGAGCGTGTTTCTCCAACTCAGTCAGAAACGCCTCGTTGATGTACGACGCATAAACGTCCCGCTCAGCCCGGTCCGCTTGGCTGCGACGCGACAACGCCAGTTCCATGTGCACGTCGGAAGCGGGCCGATAATCGATATCCGTTGCAAGATGCGTTGCCGTCGCGATCACTTGGCCGAATGGAATGCTCTTCACGTAATGCGCGATTGCCGCATGAACGTCGGCCAGGCTCCGAATTGTTCGCTCCGTCGGCGGACGTCCCCCGGCGGCAATTGCCGACGGACTTTCCGGAGAGCGTCCCCAGCAGCGCTCCAATTCATAAAGCGCGGTATCGAATTCGCCCCATTGGCAGCGTGTGAAAAAGCCCCACTCCAGGGCGTATTGAAGACGCTCGTCATCCTCCCCTGCCCCACGCCGGGCAATTTCGGTCCCCGTTCGTCGTACGTTCAAACGATCCAGAATGCCATGATGCCAGGCCCGATCATCCGCCCGTTCACGAATACGATCGTGAAGCTTCCGCCAATTGGCTTCTGTGATCGGCTCCTTCCAACCGTATAGGTCAGCCAGGATGATTCGCACGCCCCACCACGAACTCGTATTCTGAATGTGAGGAAGGAACGGTAGCGCTTCGCGAATGCGCGCCTCCGTTTCCGCTTCCGTTGGCCAGTTTGGATACTGCGTCAGCCGCGCACCCGTCGGACAACCCGCCGCATAGAGATCGCTCACAACCATGTGATAAAGGAGAATATCCTGCAATCCGCGCGCGCCGAGTTTGCCGCCAACCAAATGCGTGTGCACATCCAGCACGGGAATCTCGGCCAAAGCCGCCTCCAAATCTAAAACTAAGTTGTGCTCGTTCATATTTTTACAGGACTCTCAGGTAGGGACGGCGCGCCGCGCCGTCCAGCGCAAAGCAGTGCAACGGGGGGGCACCGCCACTGGCTTTGAATTAAGCTCCTGCTGGCGCCATTGGTTTCATGATCTCGATCCTTGCTCTTGATCATGATCTCGTTGGTGCGAAGCCTTTGAGGAGCAAGATCAAGATCAGGATCACGATCAAGAGTAAGAATCACGCTCACAGTGCTTATAATTCAAGGGTGGTGGCGCAGCGCGCCGTCCCTGCCTGCTAAATTGAGAACTGCTGGCCGAAAACGACAGTCCAACAGTCTGCGTCATAGTCAATCCGAACGTTTAATTCATCCGTTGGCTGTCAAAAACGCATCGACCGCCGTCCGGTTCGGTATCCCAGCTTGACCGCCCGTTTGGGTCGCTTTCATCGCCGCTGCAGCGGAAGCGATGCGGACGCATTCACTCAAGTTACTTCCGCGCGCCAGCGCTGAAGCATAGGCGCCATGAAAAACGTCGCCGCATCCCGTCGTGTCCACGGTCTTCACGCGATAAGCCTTCTGATGGATCGGCGAATGTGAATTGTCGGCGCCCAAATACCAACAACCTTCCGCTCCACACGTAACCACCACCGCTTTGCGATCACTTGTCCAAAGAGCCCGCGCTGCCGCCGATGGATCGGATTTGCCGGTCAACGGGCCAACAACGCTTTCCGATAAAATGAGATGGTCCGCCAAAGCCATGAGCTCGGCAAATTGCTCGCCCGAAGCCCGCTCAATGTCCGCAACGACTGGGATGTTCGCAGCTCGAGCCAAGCGAGCCGCACGAATCATTCCGGGCAACCCAAAATGATCGACAAACACAACGCGTGCCGACTCGATGACTTCGGTCTCCGGCCAATCCGGATCCGCGCCGACAAAATCGATGTGATTGGCAAAAATATTCCGGGTGTTCTTAGTCACATCAACCACAATAAAAGAATGAATGGTCCGCGCTTCACCTCGCAGCCGCAAATAACTCAGGTCAATTCCTTCGGATCGCATGCGAGCGATGGCATAGCTGGAAAGATCATCCGTGCCCAGCACGCCGGCATAGGCCGCTCGCGCACCGAGACGCGCGGCCGTGACCAACGCGGTTGCGGTCAAACCACCGCATTGACGCTCGCTCCGGAGCACAGAAAGTTTCGCATCGGCCGGCGGATAAGCGTTCACATAGACAAGGTCATCCACGGCCACCGCGCCAAAACCAAGGACATCGCATTTCATTTCTCTACTCCCATAAGACAGCTTGGAACCAAACGAAACCTTGCTCCCGACTCAACATCAAGGATAATTGCTCCGTGCTCCGTTGCTGTCTCAACTTGTTCCGCCGCGGGCTCGCTTTGATATGTATCACCGCGGGTTTCGCCTTCGCTGTGGATCCTCACATTGACAGGATCGAACTGCTCAGCACGAACATGGTGACCATTCACTTCGATACCGAGCCCAATCGAGCGTACACGCTGCAGTACCGCGAGGCATTGCCCTGTGGGAGAAATCTGGCTCTGTGCGCCGCGACAGTGGCGTTTTGGGCTGGTCCAATTTGACGACCATCCCTGCGTTGCCATTTACCAATCATTACGTGCCTGTCGATAGTCGGACCAATGGCTTTCGATTTTATCGATTGCTCGTCACTCCTTAGTTGCACCGCCTTGAATCAAGGATCGCAGAAGCCCAATTGCCGCGGCCATGAACCGGCCGGTAGAATGGGCGTCTCGTCTGTCCAGCATTCGCCTACCCAAGAGCAGGCCAGGCGAGACGCACAGCCTTTCCAAAACACTTCGGAACCAACCGCCAATACCGAACACCGCACTCCAACACATATATACCGACGCACGACGACTCATGAAGTTCACATCGCTCTCCTCACTTCTCATTGCTGTTGTTTTCCTCCCTCAGACTTGGGCCTGCGACCTTTGTGCAATCAGCTCCCCAAATAGTGCGCGCGGCGAGTCGAAGGCCGGATTTCTGTTCTCCGCCTCCGAGTTGTATACACCTTACCGGACCGTCCAATTAGACGGCGAAGAATTGACCGGTTCGATTCTGAATGACGTCTTTCTCGATAGCTCCATCACTCATCTGGCGCCTGGGTATAATTTCTCGCGCCGTTTCGGCGTGAGCGTCAACGTCCCGGTTATTCATCGCCGTTTCGAGCGCCTTGAACTGACTCCGACCGGATTTGTGCGTGAACGCGGCGCCGAGTCTGGCTTGGGCGATGTTGCCCTTGTTGGACGCTGGACGGCGCTCCAGAAAAGCAGAATGAAGCAGAGTATTTCGCTGAACTTCTTGGCCGGAGTGAAATTGCCGACGGGTGACTCCGACCGCATCCGAAGCGAAGTCAAGAAGGCCGAAATCTTTCGCGCCTTGATCGGCGGAAGCAGCCATCAACATGAGTTTGGCGGCGTGCACGAACACGATCTGTCGCTTGGCTCCGGCTCCTTTGATCCGATCACGGGGCTTTCCTTCCAGGCGCGTTGGGATCGGTGGCTCTTCAACACGCTGGCGCAATACTATTGGCGCACCGAAGGAGAGTCTTCGTTCACCTTCGGCGATGAGCTAATGATTTCAGGCGGGCCCGGGGCGTTTGTTTTGCTTGATCCCAAGTACACCTTGAGTTTGCAAGCGAATGCAGCTTACGAAACAAAGGCTCGGGACCACTTTCTCGGCAGCAAATCAAACAATACCGGCTCGACGGCTTGGCACTTCGGGCCCCAATTAACCTTGACTCTGGGCCAGCATTTCAGCGCCAACGCTGGTGTCGATATTCCGCTGCGCATCGACAATAACGGTCTTCAGAACGTCCCCGAATACCGGATTCACGGCGGAATAACCTGGAGCTTTTGAACTCGTAGCGCAGCCGTCGTTAATTTGCGAAAAAACTGTTTTGTATCCGGTTGGCCGCAGGGGTAATCTATGCCCAATGATCGCATTCCGTTTCGTTCATCATCTGGTTCACTGTTTGTGGCTGGCCATCGCCATCCCCGCCATAGCCGAGCAGCGTTGGGATCAGAGCAAGACGAAACACTGGGCCTTTATCGCGCCAGACAGACCGTCCTTGCCGGTTGTCAAGAACAGCGCTTGGGCGCGGAATCCCATCGACCGCTTCGTCCTGGCTCGCCTGGAAAAGGAACGAATCGATCCGTCTGCCGAGGCCGACCGTTTAACACTATTCCGGCGTCTCTATCTCGATCTCACGGGCCTTCCGCCGGAGGCAGCAGAACTTGATGCCTTGCTTCAAGAAACCGGATCGGACGCTTACGAAAAGCTAGTCGACCGCCTTCTTGATTCGCCTCATTACGGCGAACGTTGGGGCCGCTGGTGGCTCGACGTCGCGCGGTATGCGGATTCGAACGGCTACAGCATTGACGCGCCGCGTTCGATTTGGCGATACCGCGATTGGGTGGTCGATGCCATCAATCGCGACTTGCCATTCGATCAATTCGCCGTTTCACAGCTGGCTGGCGATCTCCTTCCAGGAGCAACGCTGGAACAAATGATAGCCACTGGCTTTCATCGCAACACGCAGATCAATCAAGAAGGCGGGATCGATAAGGAGCAATTTCGCATCGATTCCATTTTCGACCGCGTTGCAACTACCGGCGCCGCGTTTCTTGGCTTAACCATCGGCTGCGCTCAATGCCACGATCACAAGTTCGATCCGATCACGCAAAAGGAGTACTACCAACTCTTCGCGTTCTTCAACAATGCCGACGAACCGGACATTCCAGTCGCAACGCCAGCCGACGTTGCCAAGGCCGAACGCATCGATGCCGAGGTCAACGGCTACGTCCGGAAATTGCCGGACGCCGACCCCGCGCTTTGGGAACGGATGGTCGCCTGGGAACAATCGCTGACTCCCGCCCAACGCCAGGCGCAGTCCGAACAAGTCCGCACCGCTTTCGATGTTCCTTTTCCAAATCGAACCATCGAGAATCGCTTTATCGCGCTCGCCGCGTACGTCGAGCAAGCTCCGGCCAACAAGTCTCACCAAACAGCTATCGCGAGGATTCGGCGACCAAAGCCGAAGATCGACACAACCATGGTCATGCGCGAGCGACCCGACGGCCGAGAAACGCACCTCTTCATCAAGGGTGATTTCACGCGCAAAGCGGAAAAAGTTCCGCCCGGGATCCCCGCCGTCCTTCATCCCTTCCCATCGCACGAAAGTCCGAATCGGCTTGGACTCGCCCGTTGGTTGGTCTCTCCGGAAAATCCTTTGCTCGCGCGCGTCACAGTGAATCGCCTTTGGCAACAGTACTTCGGCAAGGGCCTCGTTGAAACGGAGAATGATTTTGGCACTCAAGGCACCGCGCCGTCGCATCCGGACCTCTTGGATTGGCTGGCTACGGAGTTTATTGCCCAGAGCTGGAGTTTGAAAGAGATGCATCGCTTGATCGTCACCTCAGCAACGTACCGGCAGTCCTCACGCGTTCGACCGGAGCTCAATACCATCGACCCGAACAACCGGCTTTTAGCTCGGCAGAATCGTTTGCGTCTCGATGCTGAGGTAGTCCGCGACGTCGGCTTAGCGGCGAGTGGTCTTCTCAGTCGCAAGCTCGGCGGTCCGCCGGTCTTTCCTCCGCAACCGGAAGGCGTCCTGAGCCTCGGTCAAGTGAAACGAGATTGGAAGATTAGCACCGGCGAAGACCGCTATCGGCGGGGCCTTTACACATTTTTCTTCCGGGCCACGCCGCATCCAGCCATGGCGGTGTTTGACGCACCCGACTCTTTCAGCACCTGCACGCGCCGCATTCGCAGCAACACACCGCTCCAGGCGCTCACACTACTGAACGACGCTGCGTTTTACGAATTCGCACGCGCCCTGGCAGCCCGCATCTTGCGCGAAGGGGGCAACTCTGACTTGGCGCGCCTTGAACATGCGTTTCGCCTTTGTGTGGCGCGGGCTCCAACCGCGAAAGAGAGTCAGCGGCTCGCTGAGCTGTTGCAAGCGGAAGCGAATGAGCTTCGTCAAAAAACCGAAGAAACTAAGTCGATCAAGCCCTCAGGCGACCTCGACTCAGTGCAGTTCGCAGCTTGGACAAGCGTCGCCCGGGTGATGTTGAACTTGGATGAAACGATCACGCGAGAATGATGGGCGGAAATGACGAAGGTCTAATGACCAATGACGATAGAATGACGAAGCCTGAATGATGAATTCACGCCACAACGATTCTGGGAGCGGATCGCCACAATTTGACTTGGAAGAAAGGACGGCGTGTTTCGGCGAAGCCACCGCCAAGTTTGCCCGAACGATCCCTCAAAATGCGGTTAATAATCCACTCATCAACCAGCTCCTCCGAGCCGGCACGATCGTCAGCGGAAATTATTGTGAAGCCGATGATGCTGTCTCTAAAAAGGAATTCCGTTGCAAGATCGGAACGGGCAAGAAAGAAGCACGCGCAACCAAACATTGGTTGCGAATGATCGTCGCCGCAGAGCCAGACAAGAAGATTGAAGCTCGAACCTTGTGGCGAGAAGCCAAAGAACTTCACTTGATTTTCGCGGCGATCTTCCGGAAGTGACCGACCTATGCAATCGTCCTTCGTCATTAGTTATTCGTCATTCTTTCGTCATTGGTCCTTAGTCATTCGTCATTCCCTCTTGCTTCCATGAATTCACAAAGCCTCTTCCAACAGTACGTGACCCGTCGGCACTTTTTCAGCCGCTGCGCCATGGGCCTCGGCGGCATCGCTCTCGCTTCCTTGATGGGCGGGCGGCACGCCCTCGGGGCGAAGGCTTCCGGTTCTGCGAATCCATTCTCGCCCAAACAGAGCCATCATCCGGCGCGCGCCAAGAACATCATTTACCTCTTCATGGCGGGAGGCCCATCCCAATTGGAGCTTTGGGATTACAAACCGAAGCTGGTCGATCTGAACGGCCAGCCGATCCCAGATTCGTATCTGAAAGGGAAACGCTTCGCTTTCATGGATACCTCTTTCAAGAATCGCTCGACGCTTCTGGGGACGAGACGCAAGTTTGCCCAACATGGCCAATCGGGAGCGTGGGTTTCAGAATTGTTTCCGCACATGGCGACGATTGTGGACGACGTCGCGCTCCTCAAGACGTGCACAACGAACCTTTTCAATCATGCGCCGGCCAAGCTCTTCATGAATACCGGCAGCGGACTGTTCGGACGCCCGAGTATCGGTTCGTGGGTGACGTACGGAATCGGCAGCGAATCGCAGGACCTGCCAGGCTTCGTCGTTTTGCAAAGCGGCCCGCGCGGTCCGCGCGGAGGAGCGGTCAATTGGGCCAGTGGTTTCTTGCCCACAACTTACCAAGGTGTGCCCCTGCGCTCGGGCAGTGAACCGATTCTCAACTTGCGCACTCCGCCGGAGGTCAGCTCTTCACGCCAGCAACGCACGATTGACGCCGTCCGCGATCTGAACATGGCTCGATTGGTCGAGACGGGCGATGCCGAAATCAGCACACGGATAGCCGCGTACGAAATGGCCTATCGCATGCAGTCGAGCGCCCCGGAACTCATTGACATCTCAGGGGAGAGCAAGACGACACTTTCGTTGTATGGCATCGAAGGCGATCAACCGTCGTTTGCGCGCAATTGTTTGCTGGCCCGCCGGCTTGTCGAACGAGGCGTCCGCTTCGTCCAACTCTATCACACGAACTGGGACAGCCACGGTGGTCCGGGCGAGACGCTTGAAACGGATCTCGAAAAGGTTTGCCGGGACGTCGATCAAAGTTCAGCGGCGCTGGTCAAAGACCTCAAAGCGCGCGGTCTCCTTGATGACACGCTCGTCATTTGGGGCGGAGAATTTGGCCGAACGCCGATGGGTGAAGTCCGCGAAAAGACCGGTCGCAATCATCACATCGACGCGTTCACCATGTGGTTCGCTGGTGGCGGCACGAAGTCCGGCGCGATCATCGGAGAAACGGATGAACTCGGCTTTGGCGCTGCTGAATATCGCGCGCACGTCCACGATATCCATGCCACCATCCTTCATCTCCTTGGTTTCGATCACACGAAGCTCACCTTCCGCTTTCAAGGCCGTGACTTTCGTCTCACCGATGTCGAAGGCGACCTCCTAACGCGACTCTTGGCGTAACGCAACAGTGGCGCGTCGCGGCTCAACGCAGCGACGCATGGGTGCGATTGCAACTGTGGACTAGCTAGAGGAGCGCAGCGTTCACGCTGCAGAACGTGAAACTGCCGAATGGCTTGAAGTTTGCGGACCGCGTTGACTCTGCGGAGGCTTCTGCAGCGTAAACGCTGCGCTCCTTAACCGACAGCTAGAATCGCACCGTCGACGCACCGCAATTCTCATTTTACCAGGGTAGGGACGGCGCGCTGCGCTGTCCGCCGCCCGCATTGCAAGCGGGCGGAGCTATAGCATGCACCAGTCCCGCTGAATCCGCAGGTGCATGCCACTGTCCCGCGCTCGAACCAGCCCGCGCGGCGGACGGCGCAGCGCGCCATCCCTGCCACAAACCGGGGGCAGTGCCGAGATGCGCCCCTCTGCAACTTTCCGGCAACTTTTCCTTTGTGTTGAGTAGAAGGCGTTGCCGAAACCGCCAACACCCAGCATTGAAACGTAAACAGCCAAACGGATCGACCTTATGAAAGCAACGTCGCCAACGCATTGCCGAGCTGTTCGATCGCCGGCGCCGGGAAGGGCGGAACTCGTTATCGCAGTTTTTCTGATCGTCGCTGGCATTGCCGCCCTCATATGAGGCATTACGGCGGCGGAAGTTCCGACAAAACCTCTTCAAACCACCCACTCGCGTTCGATCTAGCGAAGCCAGAGCACATCTGCTTCGTGAGAAGTTATCCGGAAGTCAATCTGCTTAAAACGTGCTTTGAGCTGTTCCTTGAATTGTTTGAAGAATTCGCGGTGCGCCGGAAGGCCGGGTACCTCAATGAAGAATCTTGTTACGTTGTCGTAGTAAATTGTTCCCTGAAATTCCCACGCTCCGCGAAGAAAATCTGCGTTTCCCAAGACGCGGCGCCGAACTTTTCGCGCAACTCGCGGAACATCTGTATAAGCAGGGCCTCCGCGACGGGTGTGCCGTCGTTATAGAGACTGTAATGGTTTTTAATGCGCAAGCGCGGCACAGCCCTTGGATGACTCGGAGGCGGTACGATGTCCTGCGGCCTCGGATCAAATCGGTCCCGCAAGTTACCGCGCAAATGCCGCGTGATCCTTTTTCCCTCCAGACTCCAAATAAGCCAGCAAATCGAGAAGTTCTTCCTTGGTCAAAATGTTTACCAAGCCTTCAGGCATTGGTGAGATTTTGGAGGGTTCGCGTTTGCGGACGTCGGATTTGCGGATTCGGGTCTGGTCTTGGGTCAATGGATTCGCCACCAGCGCGATTCTTTGATCGTTCTCTTCGACAACGCGGCCAATGAAATCGTCTCCGTCCTTGGTAGTAATGACCGTATTTTGGTATTGCTCCGAAATGACCTTGGATGGTTCGAGAATTGATTCGAGAATATCTCGGCGCGTGTACCGGCTTGCCACCGCGGTTAGGTCTTGTCCGACTGCCCCGCCCTCATTGCCGAAGCGATGGCAAGCGGCGCATTGGGCAATGGTAAAGGCTTCTTTGCCTTTCTCGAATGAACGGCCCTTAGAAACTTCAACGAGCGAAGCTTGCAGGTCTTCCAACGTCCAGTCCTTAACCATGGTCCGCGTTGCCGGTGGCTTAAGGGCAATCGCCGTCGGTGTCGCGATCACCGAAGCCAATGCGTTGCGCGCGTCTTCGCTGAGGGTGGCAACGGCGTCCTTGCGGAAGTATGCGATGAATTTGGGAAAACTCGATCCATTGCTGTAGTCGCGTCCCGCCTCCTGGAACCAGCGCAATAATTCCGGAGGATGCTTGGCGTCGTGCATGCTCTGGTTGAACCAATGGAAGTATTGCCGACGTCGATCGAGCGTCCAGCCTGACTTCAGAGTTCGCAGATGAAAGACGTAATGGATTTGTTCTTCCTGAGTCGATGCAGCCTCGAGCAGTGCGAGAGTCTTCTGGACGACATCGGGCGCTTCCAAGTAAATCAACAACTGTAAAAGCTCGCGATTGAGCGATTCACTTTGGGAAGGATAGAGCGGGCTAAGTGCTTTGATGACCTCGTCAGCGATTTCTCGGCTTGGCTTCCCCATGCGAATGAAGCTCAGACTCAAAATCCGCAATGCTTCGAGCGACTGCTCCTCACTGAGTTCCTGATCTTTCAGTCGGTCCAAAGCCTCGAGCAAATTCTGTTGGAGACTGGCTTCGCCCACGCGCGCCACAGCAAGCAGTGCCGTCAGAGAGGCATTCACTCGTTCCTCTTCAAGCGCGCGCTTTTGCCAGAGCGCGACATCCTGGCTTTCCAATGCAATGCGTGCCGCGTAGCGAATCCATCGATCGTCGCTGTTCAAGTGAGGCCACAGGAAGTCCCGCGCGGCGGGATTTTTCTTTCCGTGAAACGATTCCAATTTGCGCCGCAATTCGCGGGCATCAGTGGCGGCCTTGTCAGCGATAGTGCTGGCTGAGTCCGCAGTTCCCGTGTAGCTCACGCGGTATAGCCCAGATTGTGTGCCGCGTCCTCCGGTCAAGAAATACATGGCTCCGTCATGACCAAATTCGAGATCGGTGACATTGAGAGGCTTGCCTCGGACGAACTCCTCATAAGTCGCGGTGTAGCTTGCGCCTTTCGGAGACAGATGAACGGCGAAGATTCGGCCGTACGACCAGTCCATCACATAGAGAGCCTTCCTGTATTTCTCAAGATATTTGCTGGCGGTGCCAAACTTCACGCCCGTCGGCGAGCCGATGCTGATATCCAGTGTCGGTGGCACGCTGTCTGGATAATAACTGGGAAACTTTCCCGTTCCCTCGCGAAACCCGTAATCGCCTCCCGGCACCAAATGATAAATGCGCGTCGGTCGATACCAGGGCATCCCCCAATCCCACTCCATGTCGCTGTCATAAGTGAACATCTCGCCGTCCGCGTTGAAGTCGAAGTCATAGGCGTTGCGCATGCCGGCGGCAACTAACTCCCAATCTTTCCCTTCGGCATCTGATCGCACGAGAAAGCCGCCGGGAGGTTTGATGCCGGCGCCAAAGCCATTGCCGTCCTCACCGCGGGGCAGCAACTGATCCTCCGCATAGTTGCGATGCTGTGACTCGCGCGAGATATCGGCCGGCACTTTCACGAAGTTGCCGTGCATGTAATAGATTTTGCTGTCAGGACCGAGGGCGAGCCCGTGCGAACCGTGTTCACCGGCGGCGCCATCGAATTTCTTCAAGAACCGGACATCATCGAATCGATCGTCGTTATCGAGATCCTTCAAGCGATAGAGGCCGAGGCCTCGGGGTCCGTTCCCGCTTACGTAAAGGCTGTCGAAGGCATAAAGGAGGCCCATGGCCGAACCCACTGGCGACTCGATCTTTTCCAACTTTTCGATCTGGCCGGCCGGTGACAAGGCAGCCCGCAGCATGTTGCCAGTTCCTTCCTGCGGAGAAAAAATTAGGCGGCCTTTGGCATCAATGGCCATCGAGACCCAGGAACCTTCGTCTGACTCCGCGGATCGGATTAGTTCCACTTTGAAATCTGGCGGCACCGTAATTCTTTCGGCGGCTGTCGCCACGCGAGGCGCCATAACATTGCCCCAAGGCTGCACACCGAGTTGACCATGGCTCACGACCTTGGTCCAGCCGATCGGATCAAAGCTCGGCGTGAACCAGTTGTTCAGCTCGCTGCTTGACGAAGTCCAGCTTGTGTCCGAGACAATCGTCTGCTTGCGCTCATTTTGCAGTGTCAATTCCAACTTCACAATAATTGCAGCGGCGCTGCTGGTATTGCGTCCCCGGACGGCAATCAGGTTTTCGCCAGCCTTAATTTCCCGAGCGACGTTGGCCGTGGCAGGCCTTTCCCAACCTCGATTGGCGATGACCTGCCGTCCATTGATGAACACGGTGGCCTGGTCATCGCCCGCGGCTGTCAAGACGGCTTTCGTCACCGGATTGTCCACTTGGAAAGATTTGCGAAAGAGA
Source organism: Verrucomicrobiota bacterium (assembly GCA_016871515.1). GTDB lineage: Bacteria > Verrucomicrobiota > Verrucomicrobiia > Limisphaerales > SIBE01 > SIBE01. Next base: position 43,862 of record VHDE01000016.1, on the reverse strand, counting down.
CGAACCTCATCGTCCTTCGGCGCGGCGCCTTTGTTATCATGCCAAATCCATTCGGGCGTTTGAGCATTACCATCGACGCCGAAAACGAAAACGGCCATGAACAGCGCGGCAATTTGAATAAGCCGGAGCGAGCGACAGGCAATAGATTTCATGAAGGGGTATTTTGCATATTTGCCAGTAACTTTGGCAATTCTCAATCTGCAGGGGAACAACATGCGACAATGCGGACGAAGCCAAGGAATGAACCGTTAAAGTTTTGGAAAAACCGAGGACTGAATGCGTGCAAAGGCTGGGCCAAGCGGCGTTTGTGGCCGGACCCGTCAAAGAGAAAGTCGGCGAGGTCCGCGAGATGATTGAGCGGCGCGAGTTGCAACGCACCGCGTGCGGCGTTCCGCCGCGACAGATCAAACCAAAGAACGAGGTCGTTCGTAATGGCAAGGCGCGAATCCGCCCACGGCTCCGCGGCGCGCGACAGAGGGTGAAGAACAATGGGCGCCAGGATGAGGACGGAGGCACACGAAACCTGATCGCAGCCTCAGCACCCGTGCTGAACATTTGGACATATCCATCGAATCGATTTCGCCTTTGTCGTAAACTTAATCGCAGGCTTTGTCGAGGTCGCGTGCAGTGTTAACGGTTGATTAGCAACTTGCCGTAGTTCGGGATTTGCGGCTCAATATCGTTATGCTCCTCCTTCACGCGAGAACTCTTCTGATTGTTGTCACGCTGCTAGTCGTCGGCGCTGTTGCCTCGGCTGATATTCCCCCGCCAACCGATGCGCCCAAGCCGCTGACGCCGGAGCAAAGCGCGGCGTCGTATCGGCTCCCATCAGGCTTTCGCATGGAGTTAGTTGCAAGCGAACCGTTGATCGCGTCGCCGACAGGCATTTGCTGGGACGAACGCGGACGAATGTTTGTTTGCGAATTGCACGGATACAATCTTGCTGGCCAACTCGATATTGAAGAGCTGAACAAGACGGGTCAGCTCGACACACAAGTACGCCGCGTTCAAGCGGGCGAAAAATTCAAACGCGCGGCTATGACCGGAACGTTCGGCGTAGTGAAATCGCTTTACGACACGAACAAGGACGGACATATGGATCGTGCGGATATTTGGGCGAACGACCTGCCGCCTGCTTATGGGTTGATTCCGTCGCGCGGCGGCGTGATTGTGGCCTGCGCGCCGGATATTATTTTTCTGGCCGATCGAGACGGTGATGGCAAAGCCGAGGTCCGCGAAGTTTTGTTGACCGGCTTTGGGACGGGCGAACTGGAACGGGGGATCAACTCACCGCAATGGGGCGTGGATGGCTGGATTTACTTTGGCCGCGGCTGGGGCGGAAGCAAGATTACCGGGCCGAAGTTAAGAGAGCCAGTCGCGTTGCCCGGCTCGGACTTTCGAATTCGGCCCGACGGCAGCGCCATCGAACCAGTTACAGGAGGAACGCACACTTTCGGATTTGCGACCACCGAAAGCGGAGATCGTTTCGTGGTGACCACAACTGTTCCGGGAATATTTGTCGCACCATTGCCATGGCGTTATCTAACACGCAACCCCAACGCTGCGACGCCTTCGGTCGAAGCGCCAACCGGTGATCGACGCGCTTACTCACTTGCTCCGCCTCATCCATGGCGGCAGAAACGGGCTGATGATCCCGCCTATTTCAAATACTACTTCGACCGTTACGGTGCGGCAGAGAGCGAATCAACCGGCTGGTTTACCTCCGTGTGCGGACCGCTCATTTATCGTGATCGCGCACTTCCGGGGCTTCATGGTGCATACTTCGTCTGCGAGCCTTCAGGAAATCTCATTCATCGCGCCATCGTCGAGACAGAGGGTTCTGCTCTAAAACTTCGGCGCTTCCCAGGTGAAGAGAAATCAGAGTTTGCCGCATCGCGTGATCCGTGGAGTCATCCCCTGCACCTCATGCATGGACCCGACGGATCGATTTGGGTGATTGATTACTATCGTGAGATTATTGAGGACTATTCGGCGATTCCGCGCCATCTGCAGCAGCAGTACGGCCTTTATGCCGGCCACGATCGCGGACGTATCTACCGGCTCACTCACCGCGATGCGCGGCGTTTTTCTCCAGTCAGCTTCAGCGCACTCGAGACCCGATCCCTTGTTCATGAAATGGCCAGTCCGCTTCTCTGGCGCCGCCAAACCGCGCAACGGCTGCTCACGGAACGGACGAATAAATCTGCGCCGCCGGCTTTACGCGCCTTGCTTCGGCGGAACGATCTCGAACCCTCGGCAATCATCTCAGCCCTGCGCACCCTCGATGGCCTCGGCCCGCTCTCGCCGAAGGATGTTCGCCCGTTTATTGCGCATCGTGACCCCGCGGTGCGAATCCACGCGCTTCAATTGGCAGACCGTTGGTTCTCCAAGGAGAACGGGCGCGCGCTGCTCGAGGCCGCGTTGCCGGCGGCGGCTGTCGAGCAAAACCCGCGCGTGCAAATTCAATTTGCGCTCAGTTTGGGGGAGACGACGGATCCGCGCGCTTTCGCCATGTTGACGCGTTACGCACGCGAGCGATTAGGCGCGCGATGGATGGATGCAGCGCTGCTTTCTTCGCTGCGACAGCGAGAAGTGCAGATGCTGGCCGAGTTGCTTCGTGAGTCGGGGAATTCCGCGCCGTTGCTCGAACCGCTGGCCCGGTCCATTGCTGCGGGTCGCGACGAAGCCGAATTGGCTCGTGTCTTTCGTCTCATTGGAGCGGCACGACCAGAGACGCAAAGCGCGGTGCTTCGAGGATTGGCCCAAGGCCGCAAAAATGCTCCTAAAAGATCACTTGGTGACAAGTCTGATCGAGACAGGCTGGCCACTTTCGCTGCGAGCCATTCAGCGTCGGTCCGTGACTCGGCGCGTGCTTTGGAGCAAACATTCGTTCCAGTCATCGCGGATGACAAAGCATTGCTCGCCCCAGCAAAACTGCCTATTTCCGATGACGTGAGTGAAGCGACTTTTCGGCAATTTCTCGCCGCACTTTCGAGGCCTCGCGATTCTAAGCGAGGCCATGAGATATTTGTCCAAGCATGCGCGGCCTGCCATCGCATTGGGCGCGACGGTTATGAGGTCGGTCCCGATCTAATTGGACAGATTGGCGCGTCCGACGAATCGCTCTTGCGCGAAATCCTGATGCCGAATGAGCGCATTCGCCCCGGCTTCGAAACTACTCTGGTTGAACTACGCGACGGAGGCAGTGCCGTGGGTTTGCTGAAGGTGGATGGTGCGACCAGTTTGACGCTGGTTCAGCCCAACGGCGTTGAGGAGGTTCTTTTGCGCAAAGATGTCACTGGCGTGCGGCGCCTCGCTACGTCGCTGATGCCATCCTTTGAAACTGTGGCCCCTGCCGATGTGGCGAACCTGCTCTCATGGCTGCGCGGCCAGCTGAGTGTCGCTGGGCCGGCGCCAGCTCACGCCAAGCCAAAGTAGGGGAGGGAAGAAAAGTCTCGCCAATCTCCGAGGAAAAAAGCACAACTCTCGCGAACACCGCAGGACACGCTTGAAGCATTGAATTTAACCATCTGAGAAACGTCATCATGATCATGAAGACACAAAATGTATTGCGTTCGTCTGCTACGACTCTCTTGTTTGGAGCCACGCTTGCCACCGCGCCGTCTCTGGCCGACGTCGGGGTTGGCGCTCGCCCGCTACTTGGCGGGGAGGTCATCATTGACGGCTCGCGCAAGATGCTGGACGAGAAATGGACCTACTGGGAAGGGCCGCGCTTTGCGTCATCGCTGCCGATCAAATGGCAGATTGCCGAAGATCCGGTGGACAAAGGCACGGTTGTCATGACCGATGATCCAGTGGCTGCTGGAGGCAAGTATGGAACAGCCGATATCGTGACGAAGAAGGCTTACCGCGACTTCCGCTTGCACATTGAATTTCTGGTCATGAAGCCCGGCGGCAATAGCGGCGTTTATCTGCAGAACCGCTACGAAATCCAGGTTCTCGATGGTGACAAGACCAAGCACGGCATGGGCGCGATCATTAATGAGACTGAGTCCCCGTACCATGCATACAATGGCGCCGGCAAATGGAATGCCTACGACATCGTCTTTCGAGCCGCCCGTTTCCAGGATGGCAAACGAGTCGAGAAAGCGATGGTGACAATGTATTTCAACGGGCAGAAAGTTCACGACAACGTGCCTATCAATCAGGTCTGGGGCGGAAAGAACTCAGGCATTGACGGCGGGAACGATGGCGGAAAAGGAATCACAGATACGCCCGCCGGTCTTAAGCTTCAGGCCGAAGGCCACGACGTGCGCTATCGCAACGTCTGGATTAAGGAACTTGATCTGAAAGAACCGAACACGGATTTCAAGGCAAGCGAATAAGCTGTTCTCTTAGCCAGCCCGGACGATCCGTGGTGATGCCGCCCACTCCCGCGTCTCTTAACCGCCGCGCGACCGCAGGGTCATTCACTGTCCACACAAGCAGCTTGAGCCCGGCGGCCCGGACGTGACCGACAAATCCTTCGTCGATTGGCCAGTCGAAGTGCAGATCAAGTCCATCGAGGCGCGCTGATTTTGCCAGCTTCATCAGTGTCGCCAATTCCGGCAACTCCCCCGTTTTAGAATCACGTTTGTAGCCAGACAAAAGATAATGCTCGATCTCAGGGAACAGCTGCTTCGATTGCCGGAGCGCCTCGAAATCAAAACTGATAATCGCAAGTTCCCTGGAGTTGCGCCTAGCCATGCGAAGGACTCGGTCGAGTTCCAGCAGAATTTCCGGTCCGCACTTGATCTCGAGGATGGCTCGACGTCCTTTGGGAATGGTTGCCAGAATCGATTCAAGCATCGGAATCCGCTCGTTCTTGAACTTCGCATCCTTCCACGTTCCGACGTCGAGCTGTTGTAGAACGTTCCAATCCAGGTCAGAAACCTTGCGGAGCTGGCCATCAAACCGTTTGGTGTTGGCGTCGTGGAAGACAACAAGCTTTCGATCTTTCGAGAGCCACAAATCAAGCTCGATCGCGTCGGCCTCTTGTTGCCAGGCAAGTTTCATGGCCGCCAGCGTGTTCTCCGGCGCGTCCTTCGACGCTCCGCGATGCGCAATAATTTCCACAGCGACCAGATTGCTGCGCAGGCAAGCGAATGACAACAGCAACGCAAGCGATCGATTCCGAAGCTTGATCATACGGCGAAAGTGGAAATGAACTGCGCGAGAATGGCAAGTTGAAGCTGCGGCAACCAATTTTCATTCGTAAAAGAACGCTGAACCCACTCTCTTTCTCTGGTCGCAGGACAGGCGTCTCGCCTGTCTAGCTTCTTGCGCAGACGAAAAGCAGGGACAGGCGGAAGGCGCTGCCCTGCTTGTGCTTCGACGTTCACGATTTGCGCCGCAATTTATGGCTGTCCAGAGTCTGCGGAGTCTGGGCGATGTTCGAAGGCTTCCGTTGCGCAACGGCTCGCCGATGTTTAGGATCAGCCCAATAATTGCTTGAGCCAATCCAGTTTCTCCAGATCATCCTCTCCGCGAGCCCCCTGGTACCGCCTTCTCTATGTCCAAGTGCTGATCGCGGTGGTCCTCGGCATTATGGTGGGCCGCCTTTTTCCAGAGTTCGGCAAGTCACTGAAACCGCTGGGCGACGCGTTCATCAAACTGGTCAAGATGATGATCGCGCCCATCATCTTTTGCACCGTCGTGCATGGGATCGCTTCCATGAGCGATTTGAAGAAGCTGGGGCGCGTGGGCGTGAAGTCGCTCGTCTATTTCGAAGTCGTTTCGACATTTGCGCTGATCATCGGTTTGGTGGTTGTGAACATCCTTAAGCCGGGCGCCGGGTTCAACATCGACCCGCAGACACTCGATCCGCAAATTGGTCAAACGTACGCGCAGAGGGCGCACTCGCTTGGCGTCGTATCATTTTTTCTAAACATCATTCCGAATACGCTCTTTGATGCCTTCGTTTCGGGAGATTTGCTCCAAGTCCTCTTGGTCTCCGGTCTCACCGCGTTCGCGTTAACGGGGTTGGGGGAACGGGGCAAGCCACTGCTGCACGCGATCGAATCGGCTTCGCAGCTTCTTTTTGGAATCATGCGCATCGTTGTGAAGCTGGCGCCGATTGGCGCGTTTGGGGCCATGGCGTTCACGATCGGCGGTTATGGGTTGGGTGCGCTGAATCGATTGGTGGCTTTGATGCTCGCCTTTTACGCAACCGCGGCCGTGTTTGTTATCGTTGTGCTGGGAGCGATTGCGGCCGCGAGCGGCTTTTCCATCACCCGTTTTCTGGTTTATATCAAAGAAGAGCTGCTCTTGGTCCTCGGCACGAGTTCATCCGAAACGGCGTTGCCGGGGATGATTCAAAAGATGCGGCGGCTCGGGTGCGCGGAATCGACGGTCGGTCTTGTTATTCCCACGGGCTACAGTTTTAACCCCGATGGCACGAGCATTTACATGACAATGGCAGCCATTTTTTTGGCGCAGGCGACCAACACACCGCTCAGTTTAGGCCAGCAACTCACACTGTTGTTGGTAGCGATGATTTCCTCCAAAGGTGCGAGCGGTGTAACAGGCGCTGGATTTGTTGGATTGGCCGCAACGCTCGCCGTCGTTCCGATGGCGCCCATGGCGTCGCTGGCCTTGCTTGTCGGCATCGACCGGTTCATGAGCGAATGCCGCGCCATTACCAATCTGATTGGGAACGGCGTTGCCACAATCGTTATCAGTCGATGGGAAGGCGAGGTCTCGGCGGAGACTCTTCGAGCGAACTTGTCTAATTCGCCCGAAACAATCCATGAAACGAAAACCGAGCGAGCCGCTCCTCGCGAAGCGACGCCGACAGAGCCGTGAACGGCCAAGGTGATCAACGCCGCAACGTGGAGGTCCGCAACTCGACGGCTTAATTCAATGGCATTGAGGCAGCTACGTCACCCTGCCGTTCGATTGTGCCTCCGCCATCTTGAAGAAGAAGATGCACTGTATGACCACTGAAAAAGTCTCCTGGCGGTTTCCCGCCACTTTCTGGATTGCAAATGTTGCTGAGCTGTTCGAACGAGCGGCCTATTACGGCACGTTTATCGCCGCACGCACATACTTGATCCGAGTGGTCGGCCTCGATGATGTCCAAGCCGGTTTCGTCGCTGGATTGTTCGGTGCGTTGATTTATCTGCTTCCATTCTTTAACGGCGCACTGGCGGATCGTTTCGGATTTCGCGCATCGCTTATCCTCGCGTTTGCACTGCTGACGGCGGGCTATGGTGTGCTGGGAATATTTCACACTATCGGGCCGGTTTCTTTGGGTTTGTTTCTGATAGTCCTGGGCGGTTCGTTTGTGAAGCCCGTCATTACAGCCACGACCTCGCGTTCTTCGACCGAGGCGAATCGGGCGCGGGCTTTCTCGATTTTCTATATGATCGTCAACATTGGAGCATTCACGGGCAAAACGATCGCAGCGCCGATCCGCATCGAGATGGGAGTGCAACAGGTTCCTTGGTTTTCAGCCGCGGCGTCGGCCATCGCGTTGCTCATTACCGTGTTGTTTTATCGCCCCGCCGACAACGCGGCCGAACGCCCGCGGAGTTTTAGCGAAACCTTTCACGGGCTGATCGCGGCGATGGGAAATCTGCGTTTTGCCGCACTCATTCTCATCACCGCGGGCTTCTGGGCCATCCAAGGCCAGCTTTACGCCTCGATGCCCGACTACGTCATCCGTATGGCCGGCGAGACGTACAAACCGGAGTGGTACGCCAACGTGAATCCGCTGGTCGTGGTGACTTGTGTTGTGTGGGTCACGCAACTGGTCCGTGCTTGGCCGCCGGCGCGGTCGATTGCGGTTGCCATGGCGTTGATACCACTTTCAGCCTTCGCGATGGCGGCATCGCATCTATTCAAGGAACCGATCCGATTGTTGGATGCCAATATTCATCCAATTACGGCGATGATGGTGGCTGGCATCGCACTTACCGGATTTGCCGAATGCTTTCTTTCTCCCAAATATCTGGAGTTTGCGTCGAAGCAGGCGCCGCCCGGCCGCGAGGGGTTGTATTTGGGCTTTGCGCATATGAATACATTCTTCGCATGGTTGTTCGGATTCATTTTCGCCGGGTACCTGTTGAAAGCCTTCTGTCCCGACCCACGCACGCTGCCGCCGGAGATGCAACAACAGCACACTCAATGGCTGGGTGGGCAGGCGCCGATGCCCGAGGTTTACGCGCACGCCCATTACCTCTGGTACGCGTTTGCGGGAGTCGGTGTTTTGGCATTCGCGCTCATGCTGATTTACATCTGGTACACGCGCCGAATCGACGCTCAAGGCGGTGACAAGAGCTCATGACAGCGACTCTTCGGCCAAGATACCGCGCATATCCATTTCAAATTCGATGTCGATCACGGGCGGGCGCGTGTAATGCCAACAGATACCACAGCGCCTCGCCGCGGGAAGATCATCGAGCAATTGGCCAAGCAGCGGATGAATGTTGTGCACGGTGTAGGCATTGAGAGTGGTGACTTCGTTCGAGTTGGCAGCGAGGCCCTGCAAACGATCGGCCATTACATCGCACACATAACGCGCCTTTTCGGCGAGCGCTTCACCGGAAGTCTCACCGCACCGCCAAATGCCATCCTTCACGAGAATGCCGTCAAGGAGTTCTCCCGCTCCGGCCACAACGAAAGTCTGCTGCTTACGGGACGAATTCGGGCGCACAAATGAAAAAGCGTGCAGGACGGGATCGGGCGCGTCGATGGAGAGGGGGCATACGTTAGTTCGCGCCACCGGGTTGACGCCATCGACGAAGATATTCCAATCCTCCAGCACGGCGCAATAAGCGCGATTGAACTCGATGAATCCTTCCATGGTGAATGGCTGCGGAGAGCGCAGTTCCATGGCACAAAGCGCAGAGCGCTCGTGTCCTGCCTTTCGCAAATAGCTGTCCACGATATCGAACCCATTACGCCATAACTGAGGAACTTGAAGCGAGACTCGGATGATCTCATGGCCTTTATCGGCCACGACACCACAGGAATAAGGCGCGATACCAGGCAGGAAATGATAGTGACCGGAAGGATGTGCAGTGAGACGAGTCATATTCTACTGAACAGTTCTCATGATGGGAGTGGCATTCACTTCCCACCGTACTCGATCCCTTGCGGCTCGGGCCTCTCTTCCGTGATGATTTTCCAGGTCGCACCCATTTCACGCATAGCGCGAAAGTCTCGCGGCTTGTAAGCCATCCGCAAATGAGGTGTCTCCAAAATGGCGCCGCCTTTGACGCGCGATTCCATCGCTGCGTCGAGAATCCCGGTTGCCAGCAGAGTTCGTTCGACTGGATAAGGCGTGCTCCACTCGCGAAAATGCGTTTGAATGGCATATGAGAGCGCTTTGAAGAGATTGCGGTTCCGCCACGGACCAACGTAAAAGCTGGTTGCGTGCGGCTTTGTTTCACCTGCCAATCGGCATCCAAAATGCCAGCGAGTTCCTGAAATCCCCGCGGCTAAAATGGCTCCCCGTGTTCCATCGCGGTACGTGACAAGAATGCCATGGGTGACAAATGGACCTCCATCGTCCCGCTTCGCCGTCGGATGAATTAGTTCCTGAGGGGCGGGCGAACCTGGTATTGGCTTCGCCGCGAGCGCAGCGGCCGCCAGTTCCGGCGACCAATCTCCCGCCTCGGCCGATTGCCAAAGGGTTTTGCCGTCGAGGAATCGCACTTTTGAAACTCCGGTCTCTCCGCCTCGCCGGCTCTCGACCATCGCCTGGAGCACTTCCAGTCCGTGAAAATCGTACGACTCCAGCCCTCCTCCATGTATCGAAACGGCTTCTACGATTCGGGCGCGCGACGGCAATTCCAGCGGCGGGGTTCGTTCTGCGAGAGGCACGGAACTTCCGGCCATAAAGGGAATCTTCATCCGCCGTGCGGTGTCGTACATTTCTTTGGCCCAATCCCAGCGATACGAAAGGTGCTTGTCATTGAAGAGGGGAACAACGCGCCGGCTTTTCCGGAATACAGCCACGATCTCGTCGAAGAATCGCTTGCGCGGATATTCCATCTGTGCTTTGGCATTGACAGGATAATCTCCAAATTCAGCGATGGAAAGCACGGCGTCCACGGCAAGGTCGCCAGTGCCACCACAGAGCGCTTCCGCAATGGTTCTATAAATCGGAATCTTGTATCTTGCGGAAATGGCGCGCGACAAATCATGAGCTGGAACCTGATCGACATACATGCTGGCAACTTCCACGTCGGGAGAAATCAGTCTGCCGTTGAACAGATAGGGTTCCAAAAAGTTTTCGAGAATGACGTGAGCGTGGCTGCGGTAAGTGTATTCGGTGATGATGGCCGCGACGCGCAGGCGTTTGCGCTGGGCTGCAAACGGTGACGGAGTGGAGCATCCCAGCCCTAACATTGATGGAACCGCAGTTGCGCCCACGGCGCCGCGCATAGTTCTGCGGAGAAAGTGGCGGCGAGTGATGCCGGAAGGTTCGGCGCTACGAGAAAGGCATTCCCCTCTGGGATGCCTGACGCTGCCATACTGAGGATGTCGCAGGCTCATCGCGAAAGATCAGCTTGATTGAGGATTTTGAACTGCCGTTGTTTGAGCGCTTCGGCCGCAACCTCGCGATCCTCCAGGCTGAAGGCCAACGCCGACTTTCCTTCCGGACGCGCGATCAAAGAGTAGACGTAATGAATGTTCAGTTCGGCCATGACCAACACAGACAACACCGCGCGTAATTTCTGTTCCGAATCGATTTCGACGACGAGCATCTCGGCTTCGGTGAAGGGGAACTCGCGCTCGTTCAAGATTTCGCGCGTGCGGTCCGGGTCATCAACAATCATGCGGAGAATCGTGCTGTCGGTTGTATCGAGAGTCGTCAGCGCCAAGACGTGAACATTTTGGGATTGAAGCAATCCCACAACTTCATGCAGCCGGCCCAACTTGTTCTCAGTAAAAACTGAGAATTGCGTTACAGCTTCACTGGGGCGCGCTGAAATCGTCTTTGTCGTCATCCAATCGCACTCCTATTTTCCGGCGTTTGTGAGTGAATGCAAGTTGCCAACTACTTCCGGATCTCTTTGGTGATTCTCTTGAATTGAAGTTCGCTCATGGCTTGCTTGCCGATACGCCCGACATCCTATCTGTTCCCAATCGATCGCGCAACGGCGAAGAAAGCGTTTACCTTTCGAGACGGAGTCACCATGCGGCAATGAAAAGGCCGACGTTTTCCTCATGTTTTCCTTAGTGCGAACCTGCCGAAGATATGCTAGATGCAGGTCAGCATGAAAACCCCTGGTTCATTCGCGGGGAAGCAATCCATTTCTCGCCGTGCGTTTCTGCGCGGGGCGGCCGGTATTTCTCTGACGCTGCCCTGGCTGGAATCGTTGCCGTTGCGCGCCGCGGACTCTGGCCAAGTGGTGGCTCAACCCGGAACAACCAAGCCGCCCGTCCGCTTTGCGTGCATTTACTTTTCCAACGGGGTCGAACCGATTCATTGGTGGGCCCGAGGAAAGGGCGCAGAAATGGAGATTGGTCCTGGTCTCGAGCCGATGATGCCTTTTCGCGAAGAGATGATTTTCTTGCGCGGCCTCTACAACCAGCAAGCCGTCGCGCATAAAAGCCCGCATCTGGGACGCATCCCCAACTTGCTTTCCGGCGGTTGGGTCAGCACGGACCAAAACGACATTCGCTGCGGAAAGACGCTGGACCAGGTTATGGTCCAGCATATTGGCGATCGGACGCCGATTTCCAGTTTGGTGCTTGGCATCGAGCCAACCGAACTGCGCTTGGAGGACGGACTGTCGATGCTGTACGGCTCATGCATATCATGGACTTCGGAGACGAAACCGGCCATGAAGGAGATTTATCCAGCTCGGGTCTTCGACCTTTTGGTGGGCAATGCCAAAGGCCGCCAACTCGATCGCAGCATTCTCGATCACGTTTTGCAGGATGCGAAAGATCTCAAACGCCGAATCGGGGTCCAGGACCAGGGGAAACTAGACGATTACCTCGAATCGATTCGCGACGTGGAAAAGCGCATTGACAATGCGTCGCGCGAACGGCGGTTGGAAGGTTGGCGCCCGTCTCTGAGCGAGCCGGATATGAAGCGCCCCGGCGATGCGTTGCCGCAAAATGTGCCGGAACACATGAAGTTAATGCTCGACCTGATCGTGCTCGCGTTCCGCATGGATAAGACACGGATTGTGACCTGCATGTTGAACAACGATCTGTCGCAGATGAATTTCGGATTCCTTCCCGGAGTGGAAGGCAGCTTGCATCTGGACTTAACACACAACGGCCGCGAACCGAAGCGCGAGGCGATGTATCTTAAGACGAATCAATTTCACGTGGAGCAGTTCGCCTATCTGGTCGAACGGATGAAAGCGATCGACGAAGGCGGCCAATCGTTACTCGACAACTCGATGTTGCTCTTCTGCTCGAATCTATTTGACGGCGACCGGCATCAGGCAGACCACATGCCGATGTTGCTCGCAGGTCGCGGCGGAGGAACATTGAAACCCGGCCAGATACTGGATTACTTCGAACGCGGGGAAGACAAGCGCCGCGCTTGCAGCCTTTACCTGTCTCTCATGGATCGCATGGGAGTGGTAGTTCCCCGTTTCGGCGATGCCGATCAGCGTTTGACGGACATCTGACGCTGTCCATGGGTATTTACCCAGCCCTTTTTCAGTCTTTCCCCCGATAGTATTTCGGGGCGTCGTGTGGTTGGTTACTCTCATAAAGAAACGCGGTGCTACTCGGTTTATGACGGACAGGCGTATCTATCATCTCACACGTAGAGCAGATGATTCCTGGCAAGTCATCCGAGAAGGATTTAGACGCCCACATATCATTCGCGAGACAAAGGAAGAAGCAGTCGTTGTGGCCAAGAGGCTGGCGAGGACTAGCCAGGAAGCGCAGGTTATTGTGCCTAACGACGACAATTTCATTGAGAGAAAATATTGCTTTGTGGCTAGAAGTGTTTGAGCACACGGACCCCAGTTCGCTCCTTTCTAAATCAGTTTAACGTAGCGCAGACTGCCCAGTCTGCGCTACGCTAAAACTGATATGCATTAGGTGTTCCAGCTTGCCTTAGGCAAAACTTTTACCGACTTTAGCCCCAGAAATATGCCGAAAAAAGCGCTTATCACCGGAATCACCGGTCAGGATGGTTCTTATCTCGCTGAGTTGCTGTTAGCGAAAGGTTATGATGTTCATGGCATCATTCGACGCGCCAGCACGTTCAATACGGGGCGGTTGGATTCGATCTATTCCGATCCTCATTCAGGCCGAAGCCGCCTATTTTTGCACTACGGTGACCTAAGCGACGCGAGCGCTTTGGCTCGCCTGATCGGCAAAATTCAGCCGGACGAAGTCTATAATTTGGCGGCCCAAAGCCATGTCCGCGTGAGTTTCGATAGTCCGGAATACACGACCGATATCACCGCAACGGGCGCTGTGCGATTGTTGGAGGCGATCCGCGAAACCGGAATTCGACCGCGCTTTTATCAAGCATCATCGAGCGAAATGTTTGGTAAAGTTCTGGAAATTCCCCAAAAAGAAACGACCCCATTCTATCCGCGCAGTCCTTATGGTTGTGCGAAGGTTTACGCCTTCTGGATCACGGTTAATTATCGAGAGTCTTACGGACTGCACGCGTGCAATGGCATCCTGTTCAACCACGAATCTCCGCGCCGCGGCGAAACGTTTGTCACTCGAAAAATCACGCGTGCCCTGGCGCACATTTTGGCAGGCCTCCAGAATAAACTTTACCTCGGGAACCTCGATGCCAAGCGGGATTGGGGCTATGCCAAGGAATACGTTGAAGCGATGTGGTTGATGCTTCAGAAGGATCAGCCCGACGATTATGTGATTGCCACTGGTGAGACGCACTCAATTCGTGAGTTCCTGGATGTCGCATTCACTCACGCCGGATTGGATTGGCATCAATATGTCGAGATCGATCCCCGCTACTACCGTCCTGCCGAAGTCGATGTGCTCATTGGCGACTATGGAAAAGCCAAACGGGAATTGGGCTGGGAGCCAAAAACGAAGTTCGCGGACCTGGTCAAGCTCATGGTCGAGGCCGATATCAAGCTGTTGAAGGATCACCGGGAAGGAAGAATTCGAGTGACAGGTTAACCATGCGGCGTGCCTTAATCACCGGAATTACCGGCCAAGATGGATCGTACCTGACGGAACTGCTGCTCGACAAAGGCTACCAGGTGCATGGGATCGTCCGGCGCACGAGCACCTTGGGCCGATCACGACTCGATCACCTGTACCATGACACAACCATTTATGGCCAACGCTTGTTTCTGCACTATGCGGAACTCGACGACCCGACCACATTCCGTCGAGTCTTGATCAAAGTTGCTCCGGACGAGATTTATCATTTGGCGGGACAAAGCCATGTAGGACTCAGTTTTGAGATTCCGGAATCGACGTGTGATATGACGGCCATGGGGACGCTGCGTTTGCTCGAGATGATTCGGGATTTAAAGCCGATGCCGCGTTTCTTTCACGCCTCATCGAGCGAAATCTTCGGCACCCCAACCATCGTCCCGCAAGACGAGCAGACACCGTGCGCGCCGATCAATCCGTACGGCTGCGCGAAAGCTTTTGCCACACACATGGTGGGCGTGTATCGCCGAACTTTTGATTTGTTCGCTTGCAATGGAATCATGTTCAATCACGAGTCCCCGCGGCGTGGCGAGAATTTCGTAACGCGCAAAATCTGCCGGGCCGCAGCCAGCATCAAACTTGGCCTGCAAAACGATTTGTTCCTCGGCGATACGACAGCGCAACGCGACTGGGGTCATGCCCGCGATTACGTCCGAGCCATGTGGTTGATGCTGCAGCAGGAAAAGCCTGAAGATTTTGTGTTGGCCACCGGCCAATTACACTCGGTTCAGGATGTGGTCGAGCAGGCGTTTGCGACGGTTGGACTTGATTGGCGTCAATACCTCAAAAAAGATTCTCGCTTCTTGCGCCCCATCGAGCCTCAAAGACTCGTTGGAAATGCCAGCAAAGCGAAATGCGTTTTGAACTGGACCCATGAAGTCACCTTTGCCGAATTGATCACAGAGATGACCGAGCGCGAATTGTCATTCCTGGCTAAGAATCCGAGAAGCGAGGCTCAAGCGGCATAATCCGCGAGCGACGTCCATTCAAGCCATTTGAGCTGGCTTCTGAATTTTCTGCTTGTTCTCCCTGGCCCATGGCCCATTCAAAAAGTCCTGATACGCGAGACGAATGCCAGCCTCCAAATCCACTTCTGGCCGCCAGCCTAGAGCAAATATCCGCGAACTATCCATCAGTTTGCGGGGCGAACCGTCCGGTTTCGAAACGTCCCAAACAAGTTCACCGCAAAAACCGACGACGCGTTGCACGATTTCGGCCAGTTCTCGGATCGTTAAATCGCTTCCGAAACCGACATTAATAAAACGCTCCTCGTCATATTCGTTCAACAAAAAGAGACACGCCCGTGCAAGATCATCTGCGTAGAGCAGTTCGCGGCGCGGTGTTCCGGAACCCCAGCAAATTACCTTCGAACTGTCGGCGGTTTTTGCTTCGTGAAGTTTGCGAATCAACGCGGGCAAGACATGCGAGGTCTCGAGATCATAGTTGTCTTTGGGACCGTAAAGATTGGTTGGCATCACACTGATGAAATTGCAGCCGTGCTGCCTGCGATAGGCTTCACAAAGCTTGATGCCGGCAATCTTCGCCACGGCATACCATTGGTTAGTCGGTTCGAGGGGACCCGAAAGGAGATACTCTTCCTTCATTGGCTGCGGCGCGAGTTTCGGATAAATACAGGAGCTGCCAAGAAAGAGGAGTTTCGTGACCCCAAACAGGTGCGCAGAGTGAATTACGTTGGATTGGATTTGCAGATTCTCATGCAGGAAATTGGCTGGCTGCGTATCATTGGCTCGGATGCCCCCTACCTTGGCAGCAGCGACAAACACAAACTGCGGCCGTTCTTTTTCGAAAAACTCTTGAACCGAAACCGTGTCGCACAGATCGAGTTCAGACCGGCTCTTGCCAATCAAATGCGCGTATCCCTGGCGCTGAAGTTCACGCCAAATGGCGCTGCCGACCATGCCGCGATGACCAGCGACAAATATGCGCGCGCTTTTGTCTATCTTCATCCTCCGAGAGATTAGTACGGTTGCGGTGAAGGCCGCAAGTTTTCTTCAAATTGACTTTGGCGTCTTGTCTGCTATGTATCGCGCAGCGGTCGGCACTGGGCAATTCGTGAACGCAAATTTGTATTAATATTAACCCGCCTTTTGCCATGTTCACGCCGCGCTAAAACAACACAAAGGCTCAAATATGCAAATCACCACCAATCGTAAAGGTGGCTTCACCTTGGTTGAAATCATGATCGTAGTCGCCATCATCGGTCTCTTGGCCGCCATTGCGATTCCGAACTTCGTGAAGGCGCGCACCTCCGTCCAAAAGAACGCTTGCATCGCTAACCTTCGCCAGATCGAAGGCGCGAAAGAGCAATGGGCACTGGAAAACAAGAAGACTGAGGGAGCCGCAACCACTGGTTCTGAAAGCGCCATTAACGCGTTTCTCCGCGGCGGCAATACACCATCTTGCCCCGGCAACGGTTCCTACACCTACGGCGCTGTGGGCACAGCTCCCACTTGCAGCTTGGGCTCTTCGGCCGGCCACACTCTTTGATCAGAGATCAAATTGAGTCGATTACAGAAGCTTGAAGGTCCAAAGCCCTCAAGCTTTCCCCCCCCAGTGATTACGTGTGATTGGTCTGGAGAACGTTATGTATCCCACCAAGCCGGCCCAATCGGCCTTTACGCTCGTAGAAATCATGGTCGTCATCGCGATCATCGGTCTTTTGGCCGCAATCGCGGTCCCTAACTTCGTGAAAAGCCGCGCCCGCGCGCAAAGTCATATTTGCGCCGAGAATCTCGCGCAAATCGAATCGGCCAAGCAAATGTGGGGTTTGGAAAAGGGCAAAGTGGACGGAGACACCGCCACTGCCTCCGGACCTGATTGGCGATCTTCTTTACATCAAGAAAATGCCCGCCTGTCCGGCAGGCGGGACTTACGACTTCGGAAAAATCGCTCAGACGGCAACTTGCAGCATTTCGGGCCACACGTCCCTCCTTCGCCCTGACTTCCTAAGACTAAGGAGACTAAGGCGCGATTCTGAGAATTGAGAACCTCTGAAACTCTCCTATTTCCTAATGCTGCTAATCCAGCGGAAACACAGCACGGTGCATAAGAGCAGCGTTCCCAAAGAAATCATCGCACCGTAATTGAATCGCCAATCCTCATAAACCAGTTTCACCTCGTGGCTTCCGGCAGGGATTTCTACAGCCTGGAACGCATGATTAGCCCGCCAAATTGGCGTCGCCTTGCCGTCCACGTAGGCTCGCCACGGATGATAAAACGATTGTGCGATAACGACCAAGCCCACCTGCGCCGCGTCTATCTTCAACTCAATCCGCTGCATCGAAAACTTTCGTGACACAATGCTTCCTGTGCTTCGATTCGTTGCGGTGACCCATCGTTCCGCTTCCGCGGGCAGGTAAACCACTTCGCTTGGATTGAACGCGGAATTTGTCAGCGCGCTCAAAGTATCTGTGGCATCGGCGAAGATGGGTTTTTGCCCAAATGTTACTAGCGGCAAGTAACTCTCTCGGCGGGACCACTCCAGGATTTGGCCTGGCGCAGTCGCGAGAGACGCTCCGAGAAAATCCGCCAACCGCGGTAACTCCGTGTTGGTTGAAGCGTAAAGCAGCGTTTGAACTTCCATCTGCTCGCGCAACTGAAGTGTCGCGGAACCGCCGATTTTTGGAATCCCTTCCAACATGTTCAAGTTGGACCAGAGAGCGAGTCGCTTCCCGAGAAAATCGTTTTGCAAATCCGCCACGCGGCTCATGAGCAATTGCTGCTCTGCTTGAGGACTGATCACAATTCGCCCTTCACCGTGCGCCGGCGCCGGTCGTTGATTGCTTAATTGCCACAACCCTGGCGCCATCGCTGAGGATGGCAGCGTTGGGTTTTGCGGCGGCGCGTGAGTCCAGAAATCCAGAACCAAAAGCAAAATCACTCCAAGGGCCGCGACGTTAGGCTGAGCGACCCGGCTCCGCACGGCAAAGAGCGTGAGAATTCCAATCAAGAAAATGCCGCGCCATATGCCATTGCGCAGCGTGGCAGGCCATTGGTCTAACGGCAGCGGATACCGTTGCGCAAACCAAAGAACCACCGCAATCGCGGCGATCAAGCCCAACCCAATCGCCACCAAACGCCGCCAGCGCCGGTCGCTCGTTGAAAAACGCAAACCTCCGAAATCGTTCACGGCATACGCCGCCAAGATCGGCAGAGCGAACGCTGTTAACACAACAAACTTAATCGGGTAACGAGCGAAGCCTGTTAATGGAATAGCTCGCCTCAGGAGATTGTACAAGAGTCCGCCCTCCCCCATCGCCATGATTACACTCACGGCCGCCGCTAGTCCTAATAGCCAAACGCGTCGTTGCCGCACAAACAGTGCGCCCATCAGCGCGAACATAACCACTCCAATCCCCGGATAGGTCGAGGACATGAACTCCTGCCCATGTTGGAAAAAGATTCCTTGGGGAGTCAGAAAACAGCGGAACAACGGCACAAGAAAATTCGCCCAGCCCCATGCTGGCATCGCCCATTTTGACGTTCCAAAGTTCAAGGTCCGTTGCGAATGCGCAAGCAAATCGAGAAAGGGCCACAATTGCGCCGCGATCAACCCGCTCGTGAGAGTGATTACAACCAGCGTCCGGCCCATGAGAAGTTTGACCGGCGCATCCTTTTGCAGGAAGGTCCCGACCCAGGTTCCAGCTATCAGCAGCCACGTGAGCAGAACCACTTCCGGGACTCCCGAGAGCATTTGCAACACCGCCACTAGGCTCGCAATCACAATTTGTCTGCCGCCTTGTCGCCACGCTTTCTCGGCGCATAGCACAACCCATGGCATCCATCCCAACGCCACCGCGTAATTTGGCCAGATCAGGCTCGAAAAGGTAACGCCGTTAAAAACGAAAGCGACAGCGGCCGCACACGCCGCAAATCGATGGCGTGCCCAGCGCTCGGCCAGGTAGTACATCCCCCACCCCGCCCAAAACAGATGCGCGAGACAGAAGAAATTGATCGACCATGGTAATGGGAACAACAGATAGAATATGGAAAAAGGATACAAGACCATCGTGCCCCATTGCGCCAGAAAGGGTGCGCCACAGTTGCTGAGCGGATTCCAGAGCGGCCATTCGCCGCGCCAGAAACTTTCGTGATGATGAAAGATTACCGGGTAAGCTAATACGCCGAAATCTCGATAGAAAAATGTCTGCCAGCCCAGCAACACTTTCGGAAAACTGCAGACAATTAAGCTGGCCAGCAAAAGCGCGACCCGCCCTGGCGCAAACCAATTGTCGGAGAACGCCGAGCTTTGCCGCGGGCCAGCCTCAGTAGAATTCTCCAACATGCGTGCGTCCTCGGGTCAACCGAATCCCCTTCGGCAACTCAAACAGTATTCGTCCCGGAGGGACACGATGAGGATAGCCCGGCGTTTTAGCGCCGGGACTGTCACAACGAACGTGGCAGTCACGATGGGACGGTTGAATCGCCCCGCAACTGCGCACGGTTCAACCGTCCCTACCGGACTTGAGTCCCAGCCGATTCGGTTCCCGGCGTTAAAACGCCGGGCTAATTTCACCGTGTCCCTCCGGGACAGCCCTTTACAAAACTTTGAATTAACGAAAGACATTATCGGATCAAACGGCCCTCGCGGAGACATCGCGGCCTCGTCGAAACCAGAGCCAACCACAGGCGCCAAGAGCGAGCACCGACAGCACTCCGCCGAATACAAAGGCCCGATCTTGGTAAATCAACTGGACCGACGATCGGCCGCCGGGCACTTCAATCGCTTGAGCAAAATGGTTGGCGCGCCAGAGACGCTTCGGTTTGCCGTGGATGTAGGCCCGCCAGGGATGATAATGAGTTTGTGCGATGACGATCCACGACGGACCGGAGGCCGCCGCTTGACCTGCGTTCATCATAGTGCGCATTCGAGCTATCGCAAACGCGGCCATCAGCGGAATTGTAAACACCAGAAGAACGACGAACTTTACGGGAAACCGAACTATCTGTAGCGGGGGAACGAGCTTGCGCAACCATTGAAAAACAAGCCCAGCGTCGCCAAACGACAAAATCAGACTAATCGCCGTGACTGCCGCCAATAGCCACGTTCTCCTGTTCGACATTAACCACGGAGCGGCCAAGGCCAACGCCAGCAATCCGATTCCCATGTAATAAGAAGAAATCCAATACTGACCCAATTGGGCAAAGACACCTTGATGCGATGGAAAAGAGCGAAAGAGTGGAACGAAGAGATTCGCCCAACCCCAAAGCGGCAAAGACCACGAAGCGTCACGGAATGTGGCGTCGCGTTGCGAGTGTTTCAGCAGGTCAAGAAATGGAACCAACTGAATCGCCGCCAAGCCCGCGACAAGCAGAATGATGCAAGGAAATCGCGCCACGATCATTCCACGCATCTGGCGCCTAGCGAAGAGATCGCTGATCCATAAGAGCCCAACGAAAACCCACGTTAACAAAATGATCTCTGGTCCGCCCGTCAACATTTGGAATGCACCCGCCAGTGCCGCGAGGACCAACTTTCGTCCGCCCTCGCGCCAGCCGCGTTCCGTTAACCAGACAACGAACGGCATCCACGCCAGCGACGCGATATTTTTGGGCCATTTCAAGCAACTCAGCGTCAGGCCATTGAACGCAAATGCCAATCCCGCAACGGAGGCTGCCAGTTTGTTGGCGGTCCATTGTCGCGCGAGCCCGTACATCCCCAGACCAGCCAAAAACAGGTGAAGCAAACAGAACACGCCAAGCGACCACGACAAAGGAAACAGCACGTAGAACAGCGACAGCGGGTAAAGCACCATCGTATTCCATTGCGCCAAAAACGGCAGGCCGCGATTGTTCAGTGGATTCCAAAGCGGCATCTCACCTTGCCAGAAGCTCTCGCGATGATAATAAGCGATCGGATAGCCAAAGATGCCAGAATCGCGGTAAAAGAAAGTCCGCGCGCCGAAGATAACGTCCGGAAACGCCGCGATGATCAGAACCGCCAACAGCGCGGCAAACCTTCCGGGTCGAAGCCGCTCGTCTGTTTTGAATTCGGGTGCGTCACCGGTCGGCGCGGACAACATATCCCCGTCAATCTCGCAAAAACGTCGGCACGCCCAAAGGAGAAAACGTTGGTCAACGCGCGGTGCATCTTGACACCACCACCGCTCAGAACGACCCGTCCTCGTAACGCAGCGTTTCGCTCTGCTGTCGCTCTGGTTGAATTGGTCAAGCGATGATTTGGTGAAATCACAGTTGCCGCAGTTGCCTGAGTTCCCTGACGCGAGCAAACTTTTGTCTCATATGAGACAAAAGTTTGTCGGCTGATCAAAACAGAGTTGGACCAGTTTCACGGCGAGAGCCAACATGACTTCACCACCGAACCATTCCAAACAAACCGCGCGCGCAGATGGCCAGGCGCGTCGAGCTTTAGGAAATCCAGGCTTTGAACGGAGGTTACGATCACGGCAAAGTTGGAAAAGGCATCTTCGAATACATCCCGGTTGCTGGCAGGTTGATTCTCGAGCACTGCCGATGAGGGCTCCTCGATTTCGCTTCCGGGCGCGCAAGGCGAAGCATAATTCATCCGGTGTTCCGACGGCGTGGTTTCCCAAGCCTCGCGCGCAACCTGATCAACGTGATGGATCGATGCCGATCCTCCCGCGATAATTTGCACCAATTCATCGCTGCGATAGAAGAGCCAGCGGACTTCAGAATTCTGTTGCAGCTGCCGGATCTTCGGCGCGCGATAGTCGGAATAGCAGATCAATGTGCGTCGAGCGTACTCCGCCTTTCGCAAGACCACCGTCCGCAGTCCGCAGGCATTGCCAGAACCTGTCCCTAGGACAGGCGTGCGGAACGGATGCTTTACATCGACCGGCGCCTGTTCCAAAGCGCGCCAAATCTGCCTCAGCAATTCTTCCAGATTTGGGGCCAGCGAGTTCAGGGCTTCACGTTGTAACAGAGCAATACATCCTGATCACGCAGGTACAACTGGCCATTGGCGACGACGGGATGAGACCAGCTATTTCGCCTGCTGCGGTTGGGCTGATCGAATCGGCCTTTCTCCCGGTAACCCTGCGGCGTCGCTTCAACAAGCGCAACCGTCCCTTTGCCTCCTTCGCTGCGGAGATAAAGGTGCCCATCTGCGCAAACGAGCCCTCCTTTGCCGACGCCGCGATTGGACCACACAACCTTGCCGGTCTTGAACTCCTGACAAATCCAACCTCGGCTGTCGGAATGTCCATAGACATGTTCGCCAACTCGAATGACGCCGCCGTGGTGATTTTGCATCTCCTCGTTCGCGTAAATCTCTCTCGCGCTAAACTTCGCGGCCGCGCGTGTAATCTTGAATAAATTGCAGCCAACTCCGTAACCGGAGGTCACGTAAACATGATCATCGTAAAAGATCGGAGTTGGCACGACTGCAGTCTCGCCGCGCCGGGCAGCTTTCCAAAGCAACTGGCCATCAGCCGGGTTTACGCCCACCAAACTGTCTCCCGTCAACTGAATATATTGGCGAACGCCGCCGATCTCAGCGGTGATAACAGACGAATACGCGGCGCGGTCTTTGAACTCTGTCGTTTGCCAGAGCAACGCGCCCGTTTTCTTATTCAGCGCGACGATCGATCCCCGGCTTCCGCCCGGGGTGCAAACCAATTTGTCGCCGTCCACCAATGGGGACTCTGAGAAACCCCAGCCCGACATCATGCGTCCGCCAAACTCATCTTTGAAATGCTTCTTCCACGCCTCGCGGCCAGTGGCCGATTCAAGACAAACAAGATTGCCGCCTCCCCCCAAGGTATATACCAGATCGCCGTCAATCGCCGGCGTCGAACGCGGTCCCTCCGCCATATCGAACGATTCATCCGCTTTGCCGAGGCGCGTCGTCCAAAGCAGCTTGCCCGTTTCAGCATCCACCGCCCATACGACATCGTCGGCGCCCCGGTATCCCGTTCCAATCACACGACCAGCCGAAACAGACGGCGTGCTGTAACCGCCGCCCAATTCTTGAGCTTTCCACAACAGCGGCGGTCCGTTGGCGGGCCATTGTTTCAGCAATCCGGTTTCGGTCGAAACGCCATCACGTTTCGGGCCGCGCCATTGCGGCCAGTCACCAGCGTAGGCACACAGAAAGATATTCGAAGCAATAACTAACCAAGCAGCAGGAAGCTTTAGGTGAAGCATGAGTTTTCTTTCGTTCAGTAACTTGATAAGTGCGCTTTGCTTATCGGATTATCGTGAGCGGATCAACGGCAAAGCAAAGCTATTTGCGGTGCGTGAATCCTTCTCATGAACCAACGTCGTAAGACAGCCGTCCCGCCTGCCCAGCATCTGCGAACACCAAAAGCAAGACAGGCGGGACGCTCTGTCCTATTAGGTTCATCCCTCCGCGCGCAGCATTTGCCTGGAGGCTCCCCGTGAACCTGACGTTAGGAGCGCGGCGGTTTACGCCGCTTCAACATCCAATATCGCAGGAACTTCGAACACAGAAGCGGCGTAAACGCGCGTAAACGCCGCGCTCCGGTTCATGGCCCTGATGCGTGTCCAAAAGAAATCGGGACTCTCCCTGTCCGACCCTGATCTCTCGGGTTAAAGAAACGCTTCGTAAATCTGGGCGTGCCCAGATTGGTCTGACGTAAAAACCACACGAGACTTGTCCAGCGCAAAACTCGGATGCGGATGCGTGTGTTGCGGCGCATAGACTCTGACTGGTCCATCGTCGTACGGACAATGGTCCGTGTTCCAGTGTTCGCCGGCATTGGACGCCTCCGGGAAGCAAAGTGTGCGCGCATGCCCGATACCATCGTTTGGGTCAAACAGTTGGAGGCCGATATCCGGATTCTTGGTGTCCGAGGCCATCAAGGTGCCATCTCGGCTGAGCATCGGGTGCCAAGCGTTGAATCGGGTCACGGTCCTTACGGCTCCGGTGTCAACGTCAATGCCGATTACCCCGTGCGGCCAGTTCGCAGTCAAAATCTCGCGTTTCGTCGGCATCCAAGTTTCATGGACGATCCATTCCTTCTTTGCGTCGTTGCGGCGGTAGGCCAGGCGATTCTCGCGCCCATCACGTTGAATAACCCAAATGCGCCGGTCGTGCGGCCCAGCGTACCGCAAGAGATTTGCGTCGTTCGGATGAAACTCAGGATGGCCGATGGTGTCTCGCTCGAGAATCACACTGGCCTTGCCAGTCTGGGTGTCGATCACAAAGAACCGGGAACAGTTGCCGAATTTCACCGGGACTGCCCACCAGCGATCATCGTGGCTCAGCGTTGTTGTGCCCATCGCCGCCCCCACCATGCCCTTGGCTTTAATGGAATCGGTCTCAAAAACCGCCAGCAGTTCTTCCTTCAGGGTATCCGTATCAACCCGCCAGGCGCCGGCGCCCGCTGTGAAGTAGATGAACCGCCCATCGTGCGCAGGATGCAGAGACCACTCGTTTAGATCAAGCCGGTCCGTGAGCTGAATCAGCCTTCCCGTCGCCCGCTCCTCGACAAAGATTTGCGCAGCGCCTGTCCTATGCGAAACAAACACCAGCCATTGCATGCGATCGTCGTACGCCGGAATGTAAAAGAATGGATGGTGATGGATCGAGGGATGAGCCGTCACTTGTCGGATGCGCACGCCCGTCTTCGCGTCCCGGAACTCACGCGATTCAGCCGGATAAACCGTCCCTTTGCTCATGCGGTCGAATGGGGTGCGTCGAGCTTCAGAAGGCGCTTCGCATTGCCACAAAAAATGGCCGTGCGTTCGGCTTGTGTAAGGTTCATCTCGGAAATGGCCCGCAACGTTTCGCGGATGTAACCCGGCCCTTGCTCCGGATCAAACGGCATGTCCGTGGCGAACACGAGACGATCCGCGCCAAAAAAGGC
This sequence comes from Verrucomicrobiota bacterium, assembly GCA_016871515.1. Taxonomy (GTDB): domain Bacteria; phylum Verrucomicrobiota; class Verrucomicrobiia; order Limisphaerales; family SIBE01; genus SIBE01. Next base: position 18,900 of record VHDE01000016.1, on the reverse strand, counting down.
CCGGCCACATTCAATGGCTGCGCGTGAACCGAACGATGCGGTGTCCGCATAAAACTTCCGGAACCCGTCCAGCGGAAATCCCTTCAAAGGAGTTTTCACGGCCTCTTCGTAGCCAGGTAAAACACGCGTTCCCAACAATTTCATCCCCGAGCCCAACCTGCCTTCCATCATGGGAATCGTTCCGCCCACATGATGCGTGATGACGGCGAGATTTGGACAACGATCGAAAATGCCGGAGAAAACCAAGCGGCCCATCGCAACGCCGCTTTCATGCGGCCATCCCAGCGCCCACCAGAGATCATATTTGGAAACCTGCTCGGCCGGATAATCGGGCGTGGTCATCCCGCGAATTGGATGCAACCAAACTGGCTTATCCTTGGCCGCCATGATTTCGAACAACTCGAGAAACTCCGGCTCATCCACCGGACGGCCGTCGATGCTCGTGAAGATTTGCACGCCAGCGGCGCCGAGTTCGTCCACAGCCCTGTCTATTTCGCGTCTCGCGGCAACCGAGTTATTCAGCGGCAGCGCCGCCACAAACGACACAAACCGGTCCGGATGATCGTCAACGATCTTGGCCATCGCGTCGTTCGCGATGCGAGCCAGTTCAGGAGTTGCGGTGGGTCCCGCCATCATTTCCAAAGTCGGCGAGGCGAGCGAAGGAACTTGATGGTATCCGGGAAACTGGTCCATGACACCAAACCGCGCTTCCAAATCCGTCATCGCCGGAATTTTTTGCGCCCGCACAAACATGTGAAGCGGGCGGGAAGCGAGGCGAGCGACGGCTTCGCAGTACACCTTCGGCAGCCAATGGCAAAAGAGATCGATAGATTCCACGGCGAATTACCGGCAAAGACAGCCCTCGATAAGCGCTACCCTGGTGAGCCCAGCGGCGGGTCCGAACTTATGTAAACGCTGAACAATCCCCCACCTGGTAAGGACGCATTCCACTGCGTCCCATATGTTCCGTGGAGGCCAATTTTCTACAGTAAAAGGTGCTATGAAAACACCAGGATAGACCCACTCAGGGGATTTCAGGGACGGAGTGGAATCTAATGCCTTTCGGTGATTCAAAGAGCATTTGTCCCGGAGGGACAACCATCTGCCACAAGGCCTTGAATTACCGAACGGCATTAAGAGTGGAATCGGTCCTTAGTAGCGCGTCGGCCGGAAGGGACACGTTGAGCTTCAGATTGAACTTGCTTGTGGACACGAGAAGCCGATCTCTTCCAGGCGCCTGCGAATATCGCTAACCTTCTCAGCCGGCAACGGTCTCACCGGCCGCCGAAAATGCGGACTCGGGAACTTCCCCATCAGCCACCGCGCGACTTTCATCCGTTGATGTGCGCCACATCCCGGCTCGCCGAAGTCATAAATGATGCGGGCCAGTGGCGCGACGGTTTGCTGGGCCTTCTTCGCGCGGGCGAGGCCGCCATCAAGGGCCGCGTGAACCAACTCGACCATTAACTCAGGCGCAAACCCGGCGAAACCGATCAATGCCCCGTCCGCCGCTTCCAGCAATGTCGGCAAAAGAAACTCATCGTGGCAAGTAATGATCGTAACGCGCGGCGCAGCCGCTTTGAGCTTCTCATAATCGTACAGCCAGCGAGCCATGTCTCGCGTTCCCATCTTGATGCACACGACTTGCGGGATTTTAACCATCTCCAGCATTTCAGCGAGCGTGTAGCCTGCTTTCGTCCACGCGGGATACTGATGCACGACAATGGGAATTCCTGCGCCTTCCGCGACATCTTGAAAAAAACCGACCGCCGTTTGCGAACTGCGACCAAAGCGGAGCCAATGGTGAGGCGGCATCAGCAGAATCGCATCGGCCCCGGCTTCTTTCGCCGCCAGCGCGTGGTCAACAGCTTCGAGGCTTCCTTCCGCGGAAACGCCGGAGATCACCTTAACGTTCCGCCCAGTCTTGCGATGCGCTTCCTGAACCGATTTCGCAAGGATGCGTGTAACGCGCGCGCGTTCGCTCGGGCGCAATGACATGATTTCGCCGGTGTGGCCGTTGCAAGTGAGGCCTTTGATGCCTTCGACGCTCGCCAACTCGGTGAAATAGGACCGCAACCCATTTTCGTCGATCGATTCATCAGCATGAAAAGCGCATAGCGTCGCCGGGAAGACTCCGGCCCAAGGATGATCTTTCCAATTCATAGCATTCATTTGAACAAAGCCTTTTGCCACAAATCAACACTAATGACACCAGCGCTCTGTCGTAGCGCGGAGTTTCACTCTGCTGTACTGCGGTGTTTCAATCCGCACAGCCTCAGCCAAATCAGACGTCCGGGAAAATGTGAAACCGATGCCGACTAAAAGTCGGCGATACGGCAGGCTTCAAGCCTGCGTTAGGACGGAGGCACGTGCTGACCGCTGGCAGTGCCGAGATTCATCCCTGGCGCTTCCATTCGTGTTTATTCGTGTTCATTCGTGGTAAAACCTCATGGCGCCTACTGCAAACAAATCTCATCCGCTTTCAAGTCGGTGATAAAGCCGTGCGCAGGCGCGTGGGCAATCATCAGATCGATCTTCGCTGCTTCGGCCGCCGCCTGTGGAGTCACACCGCAAGCCCAAAAGACCGCCACCAATTCCTTTGGCGCCTTCTCGACAGGCGGTCCGTGCAATGGACATCGCAGATCGGCGCCGATCGCATCCGGATCGCCAATATGAATCGGCGCGCCGTGATTGAATGGGAACCTCGACGTTACCTGTGTCGCAGTTATGGCCTGCTGCGGTGTTAACCATCGCATCGTAACTACGAGATTTCCATGAAATGGTCCGGCCGAGATGGTCGGCACCGTCGTCCTGAGCACCCAACGATTCTTGTTCGTAGGAACGCCTGCTCTTTCCAAAGCTTGATCAAACGAGATTCCAGACCCGATCAGGAACGAAACGAAGCCGCGCTCCCACAAATGCCCGATCTTCGTCTCGTCGTTGGTGCGACAGCCTTCGCGGTAAATCGCGTAGCGCGGCAAATCCGTCCGCAAGTCCGCACCGGGCGCGGTTCGCTTCGGTTCGGCGTCACCGGCGTCGGTAACCTCGAGAATTGGACAGGCGCGTTGGTTGCGCTGACAATAGAGCAGGAAATCGAATGCCAGTGGCTTCCGGATAATCACGAGATTCGCCTGCACGTAACCCATCGCCAAACCGTGCGTTGGGCCTTGATGCCGTCCCTCGCGAATATCGCGCCGCGCTTTCTGCGCTGGGGTAAGTTCAACTGTTTGCATCCGCTGTTTCCTTCTGCTTTCTGAGAATGCACCACAAGAGCGAAATGACTAGCAAACCAATCGCACTGGACCAAACCCAAAAACGCGCTCCTCCCACAGTTTGTCCGGAGTTTTTCACCAGTCGATCAACGATCAATGGCGCCAGAAATATCATCAGGCCCGCGCAGCCAACGACACACCGTTGCAGCGCCGACAACGCGTGCCTCAAGTGTCCTTCCAACGCCACCGCCCAACCAAGCGCGCCTAGCGCTAGCGCGAGCAAACCAGTCAGCGTTCTGTCCCAAGGCCCTTGCGCCAGCAAAGCCGGTTCAAACACGAACATGAACGGAACAAAAAACGCCACTAAACTCAACTGAAACGCTTTGAGCCCGGTCCGTGTGGAATCTGCCTTGGCCAGCCCTGCCGCCGTAATCGACGCCAATGCCACCGGCGGCGTGACCATCGAAAGCACACTGTAGTACATGACAAAAAAATGCGCGGCTAACGGGCTGATTCCAAGATCAATCATGACCGGCACGAAAAAGATCGCGCCGATCATATAGGCCGCGACGGTCGGCAAACCCATTCCCATAACGATGCAACCAACCACAATCAATGCTAACGACGCCAGCGTATTCCCCGCGCCGAGCTCGACCAAAAGAATGGAGAACTTCAGCGCGAGGTTCGATTGGACCGCGACTTCGATGATAATGCCAATCGCGGCGATAGGGACCGCCACCTCGGCGGCTTGCTTGCACGTTTGCATCACCGTGTTGATCCAGCCTCGACGATCCAGGCGCGAAGCCTCCTTAAGCACGCTGATTGCAATACACACCCCTGTTGCCAACGCCGCCGAATAGCTCGCTGATTTCCCCAAGGCGAGCAAGACGACCAGCAGCAGAGGCGGCAGAAGCAGATAGAGGCGCGGGAGAATGGGCGGCGGCTTTGGAGCATGAGCGGTCAAAACACCGGCGCCAGTCTTGCGCGCATTCAGATCGACGACCAGAAAGATCGACAGATAAAAGGCCAGCGCTGGAATAACACCGGCCAAAGCGACCTGCGTATACGGCACCTGCAGCAACTCCGCCATGACAAACGCAGCCACCCCCATGACCGGAGGCATTAACTGACCGCCCGTCGATGCCACAGCCTCAACCGCCGCCGCGTGCGTGGGCGAATAACCGGTCGCCTTCATCAACGGGATGGTAAAAATCCCATCGGCCGCCACGTTGGCAACGGCGCTGCCGCTGACCGTTCCCATTAGACCGCTGGAAATTACGGACGCCTTCGCCGCGCCACCCTTCTGCTTGCCCGCTAATGTCAAACCGATGTCGGTGAAAAGCTGACCACCGCCAATGGCCGCATACACCGCGCCGAACGCCACGAAATAAAAGACGAACATCACGGACGTGGAGGTCGTAACACCGAGCAACCCATTCGCCGTCATCGTAAAGTTCTCGACGGCTTCCGAAAGCGAGAACCCGCTGAACTTCAGCATTTCTGGTATCCACGAGAGATCCACCCAGCCGGGAAATACTGTCCCAACGAAACCGAGCGCGAGCGAAAGAAGGATGACCGAAAGCAGCGACCAACCAGTCACGCGCCGGACGCATTCGAGAACAATTGCGGTCAACATCACGCCCATCGCGAGATCAACATTCAGAATCGGATCGACGCCCTCCATGCGTTCCATCAGGCGTTGGCGCGAAACGGAGTAATAGAGGATTGCGAACAGCACGCCGGCTAGAAGGAAAATGTCGAGAGCGCGCCGCCAATTTACAGGGCCTTTCGCTTTCAGCGGATACGACAACAACACCAGTGCCAAAGCAAAGCCGAGGTGAAGCGGACATTGCGCCAATGCGGGTTGCGGGAAGAAGAGGATGTACGTTTGGAAACCTAGCCAGAGACAGCTGATGACAGCCTGGAGCAATTGAACTGCTTTGTCCCAGCTCTGCGCTTCGCGTGGCTCCGATGGGCGCGGATCAGAACTTTGTCGCGCTGGCAGCGATGACGAACCCGAACTCATAGCCAGCCCCTCGGGCTAAGCCTTTTACGAGCCAGAGCTGGCATCGCCCATCCCCGTTTGGCGCTTAGGGACGAGCCGTCCCAACTCCTCTCCATGCGGATGGTCACGAGAACGACGAACATACTCACCTTTGCGCCTGCAACCACCCTTTCTCTTCGTAATAACGCCGCGCTCCTGGATGCAGAAGAATGCCTGTGTTCTCAGGTTGTCCGGCAACTTCAGGTTGAAACTTCGCCCAGGCTTTGTGCCCTTTGCCCATCACAGTTTTGTTTTCGCAAATCGTTTTCGTGATTAGATAAGCCAGCTCGTCGGAAAGGGCTTTATGCGCCAGCAGGACCGTTCCGAGATCGACCGAAGGCGTCGGCGCCGTTTGGCCTTTAAAGAATTTCGGCAGCGCACTTGGACGAAGGCCGTGCCGAGTCAGTTTGTGGATCACCGATTCAGGCAATTCGAGAAACCTCACCTGGCTCGTCAATGTTACCTCGGTCACGGTCGGGTGGCCGAGCGGCGCCGCCTCAAAATAGACGTCCGCCCGCCCATCTCGAAACAAATCGGGAATTTGTTGCGGATCCACTTGCAGCACCTGTCCGCCATTAGCGGCGATCCTTGCGCGACTCGTACCGAGCGCATCGAAAATCATATCCGCGATCACCGGAATCGTGCTGCCGCGGGGTTTCATGATGATCCGCACCGGTTCCTTCCCCAGAAGGATCTTTTCCAGCGTATCCTGCCCCGTTCTCGCAACGAACTCTTCGCGAGCCAGCACGATGTACCAAACCGAATTCAAACCACCGACCAGGGCTCGAATATTCTCATGTTTCTTGCCCTCGTAAGCGATGGCATCTCCGTCGCGCGCCCACACGGCCGATGCAACGTTCGCCAGCGCGATCGACGCTTTGCCAGAATTCACGAGTACGGGATTGCCCACGCCGCCGCCTTTGGCAATCACCTCGACACGTGTTCCGGCCGGAAGATTATCTTTAAGAAGCTTATAAAGAGTCGCGCCAAAAACGTACCAAGAGGTGCCGAGACGCATCGTGGCAATGCGGACTTCATCAGCGCGAACGAAGCTTGCGAACAACAGCGCGATGGCCAGAAAACGTATCGTCGCTACGTGGCGAAGCCACGTGGCCCTCTCCCTGGCATTGCGTCCATGAACTTCGCAGGACAGGGCGTCCCGCCTGTCCTTTTTTTGGTGTACGCAGATGCTGGACAGGCGAGACGCCCGTCCTACGACCGGTCCATGCGGAGGAGCCGAGGTGGAAATACCGTCGCTAAAATTCATGTGACGCGTTTTCATCGATCAATTCGCTTCCACTTTCAGATAGTTCGCGTAGCCCTGGTTCGGATTGATGTCACCTTCGTGGACGAAAACTCCGAACCGCAAAGGAAGCACTTCTCCTTTTTTCACGAAAACACGGCTCGAGTCCCCTTTACCGAACGCTTTTCGCCCAAACGGATTTGCCACAAGAGCTCCGTAATCCCGCGAATGAAACCAGCTTGGACGGAGGTTGTCAGGGTGCGGCATTAGTGTGATGCCGACCTTTTGCCCGTTGATGGCTCCGCTGTAGTCGCACCACTTCGCTGAGTTACCCCAAATCTCCTTTTCGTTGATGCGGCCTTCACTGTCGATCATGCGACCGCCATTCTTAACCGCTATCGGCGTCGCCACACGCACACCGAGGCCCATCTCTTCTTGATCGCGGAAATAAAAGTCAGCGTCCGGCGCGCGAAACGTGGAATCAATGGTGAGCAAATAACCACTGGCAGATTTCCGGATCGAATAACGGCATAACTGCGCGCAAATCTCCTGCGTCCCAGATCGCGGCCGATTCTGAACAGCAAACGTTCCTGCCTGATCGCGAACATTCGGCGCCTCGGCGAATTCAACGTGCTCGATCTTTGCCTTGTTGCGCCAGAAGTCAGCGCCACTCACGTCACCAAACGCGAGCCACAGTCCGGGATGCATCGTATCGTGATCGACGGCATCTGTGCCGCGAATCGGTGGATGATTGCGGGTCACTTCAAGACCGGATGGGACTTTCAAATGCGCGAAGTACGGCCGCAACATCTTCTCGTCGCGCCAGACATAAGACGCGATCCGAACGCTGCCTATGTGAATATCGAGAGAGCTTTCATGCGTCACGAAGCGCAACTCCGCTGCCTGAGCCGAGATCAACCCCGCAAGGAACAAAAGCAATCCAGCCAACGTTCGCACGTTGCTTTCTCCAACGCTTAATTCAATGGCTTCCAGTTTCATTTTCACTTTTGTTGCAGCAGCCATGCCGTGAGATCAGCCAGTTCCTGTTTCTCCAACACCTGCCCCAGGATCGATGGCATCAGAGAGTCGGGCCTGTTTTCGCGCTTGGCAATGCTTCTCTTCGCCAGCGTCTTCTCGATGCCATCAGCTTGGAAGAGTTTCAGCGAATTGCCCGTCTCACCATGAATCATTCCCTCCAACTGCTCGCCGTCGTTCAAAGTAATAACGCTGACCCGGTACCCTTCGATAACATTGGCGTTCGGATCAAGAATCGATTCGATGATCTGCCGCGCATCCGCCCTTCCCCCAATCGCCGATAAATCCGGGCCAAAGGCGCGGCCCCGCCCGCGAACCTGATGACAAACCGCGCAGCTCGCTTTGGCATCAAAGAAAATTGTTTCGCCGCGTTTGGGATCGGCCCGATTCACCAAAGGCATTATCTCGTCAATAGTGACTTGCCTTTCTGCAGCAACGATCTCGATCTTGGTCTCAAGTTTCGCTGCCAATGACACGACCTCCCGCATGACTCGCGGATCAGGATCCTTCGCCGCAGTTTCGGCGACTCGAATCGCCACCGTTCGGTCCGCCGATGCAGTTGCCGCTTTCCAATACGCGGCGTCCACCGCAGCCAGCAATTTCACAAGCTTTCCACGCGTCAGCGAACTCTTCGATTCATCGAAACTTCGCGCGATCAATTCGATTATTCCCGGACGCGGCTGCCACGGTTTTGTTGAGAAGTTAAAATACCACAAAGCTTCGATCGCGCGTTGTTGGCGCATTTGTTCGCCTTTAGGCAAATTGGTCATCAAGTAGTCAAGACCGGCGTCCTCCAATCGCGCAAAACTGCGCACGGCTGCTTCTCGAACTGGTTCCCAATCGTGGTTTAACGCGTCCCACAGTATCGGCAGTGCCTTGATGTTGGACGACATGATTTCCAGTGCCAACGCAATCTCCTTGGCCTTTTGTTCTGGGTAAACCTCATCATCACGTCCGCGCCACCGTCGATAGAACCGTTCATGGAAAGTCGGCCAGTCCTTATCGGTCAAGCGAAAGCGCGCCAGGCTGTGAAGCAAGTTCATGCGCAACTCGAAATTCACGGCGCGATGATCGTGCTGGTAAAGCAACGCCAGCACTTTGTCTTTGTCATTCACTCCATGACCAACCCGCGCCAGCCACTGCGACGCGACTTGCTGCACACGCGGATCGTTGTCCTGCGAAACCTCCAGAACATCATCGCCAGCCAGGTCGTTGCTTTCCAACAAACCGAGCAGTCCTGCCAATCGCACCTGCGGCCGGGCGTCTTTCAGCATCTGCTTCCGTTGGTCAATCGACTGCAATTCTTGCAGCGCCCGCCAAAGTGCATACGACGTTAACTGGTCGTACTCGATCACCGTCCGATCCTTTAGCGCGTGGCGAAACTGTTTCTGGCCCGCCTGCCAAACTGTTTGAACAGCTTCGAAACGGATTCGTGGTTCGGAATGCTTGAGCAAATCAGCGAAATCAGCCGCGAGCTGACCCGTCGAAAGTCCGTAACGGATGCGATGCCCGAGAATTCGGATTGCTTGCACGCGGAGATTTGGGTCGGCATCCAGACGCGATGACTGATGCGCAAACCATCTATCCAGCGACGCATCAATTCCCATTCGCCCCAACGTCCAAGCGATCCACGTTTGTTGCCTGGTTGTCAGCGGCCCCGAAGCAAGTTTCTGAAGCAATTCGTCCTTCACTCGAAGACCGCGACGAACGAGTTCGTTTTGAGCGTCCACATGGCAAGCGCGGATAGGTGGTTTTAGCTCGTCGATCAGCTCTTCAACCGGCCAAGTCTCGATTGGCTTCTGACGATTGGCACGTTGCCAGGTTGTCGGCAGTCTGGGAGACGACTCGCCATACCAGATGCGAAAGACACGTCCCTCGTTGGCCATCTGCCCGTCTTTCCAGCGCACGCCATAACCCTTGCCCCAACCTCCTGCGTAGAGCGCGCCGTCCGGGCCAACCTCAAGGTCCGTCGGGCGAAACAGCGGCAATTGGCCGCCCGGCTTGGCAAACGTCCGAAGCATTCCATCTTTCCATTCAATCAGAGCGCCGTTCCAGTTTGGAACAAATTGGTAAATCGACATGAGCAGCCAATCACCGATCAGGAAGGTGTTCCAATAAGATCGCGGGAATTGATCGTGCGTGTAATAGACGATCCCAACCCCGGAGCCGTCTCCTCTCGGAAAGAAGCCGCTGGCGGGCGTCGTTTGCGGATGATCTTTTCCTGTCCAACTGTTACTCCAGCGATGGTGATGGCCAAAGTGCGCGCCAAAGAACGGCATCACCACGCGGTCCGCCTCCGACGAGTCATCTTGATCTGTGCCCATCCAGTTAAACTCATCGTCAAAGGTGATGTCCCATGGATTGCGCAAGCCGCGGCAAAAAATCTCCAAATTGCGGCCCATGTCATCGCAACGCAAAATCCCGCCTTCGGTGTGGCCGTCCATTGGCACTTCGTAAGTCTTCCGATACTCGCCTTTCTTGAAGATTTGGATCGGCGGATATTCCGCCGCGTTCGATTCAATCTGCATCAATTCACGAAAGGCTTTGGGAGCGTAAGATTGCGCTGGCGTGTCTCCTTTCGACATATAAAGCTTTCCATCAGGCGCCCAGTTCAGTCCATGCAAGGCGTGTTCGAGTGTGCCTAGGCCGGAATAGACCGGGACATATTCGTCAGCTTCGTCATCGCCATCCAAATCGCGCACCACGGTGAGGTCCGGCGCGTTCGCCACCCAAAGATCGTTGCCCTTCCACGCAAGCGCTTGAATCGAATTAAACCCGGAAGCAAAGGTCTTCGCTTCATCGGCGACACCGTCGTGATCCCGATCCGATAGAATCGTGATCCAATCGCCCGGAGTTTCTGGTTTCGGATGCCGGTATTGAGGGCCTTGCGACACAAACAACCGCCCCTTCGAATCGAACACGAGCGCACAAACATTCCGCACCATCGGTTCCTTGGCGAAGACACTAATCTTGAATCCAGACGGCAACTCCGGAAGCGCGTCGTCCTTCGCGCTTCCGACATTGAACGCAAATTGTCCCGAAGTGTGAATGCCGAGACTCAATAAGAGGGCAACGGCGGAGAGCAGACGTTTCATCGCAAATGCATTGGTTCGGAATCGGTTTCCGTTCTAATCAATTAGGCCGCCTCAAAACTCGGTGACAAGACGAAGCAGCCTGCTATGTCGCTAATAGACAACACTTCGTCGTGCGAAATGCGACAAGCTTTTTTTGCCAAAGGTAAATGAGAATTACGGCAAGCCCTCTTTCGAGTGCGATTAAACCCGTCGGTGCATCCGAAGTTGTCGGCAGATCCTAGCGGCGCTTCGATTTCGCTAAGCTCGGCGCCCTTATGAATTGGCTTCGTTGTCGGAAAGCGCTCTGGTGCTTCGTTGCTGGCCTCGTGATTTGCCGTTGGCCTCTGGAGGGGTCAACGGAACGTTCCGCTCACTTAATGCCATCCCTTGATCCAGATTGGCCGCAGTTCCGCGGACCTCATCGGGACGGCATCAGCAATGAACGCGGCCTGCTACAGCATTGGCCGGAAACTGGTCCTCGGTTGGTTTGGTCTGCAACTAACCTCGGCCAGGGGTTCTCAGCTCCCGTGATTGCCAAAGGTCGAATTTACCTCACGGGCGACGTTCGGGATGAGTTGCATCTCTTCGCGATGGACCTTGGCGGAAAACAATTGTGGCGTTCCACCAATGGCGCGGCATGGAGGAGCGAGTATCCTGGCGCGAGAGCATCAGCCAATTACAGCGAGAACCGGATTTATCATCAGAATGCACACGGCCGGGTCACCTGCGTCGATGCTGAGACCGGGCGCGAAATATGGTCGGCAGAGCTGCTCAAGCGCTTTGGCGGGCAAAATATCACGCGGGGCCTAAGCGAATGTTTGCTTGTGGATGAAGGCGCCGTCTTTGCCACCGCCGGCGGTCGCGAAGCTCTGTTGGTGGCGCTCGACAAACGAACCGGCGCCGTTCTGTGGAAAAGCGTTCCGCTGACGACGGCCGGCAATACCGAAAACGACCGCGCCATCGAAAATGCGAGCTACGCCTCGCCGATTCTGGTGCGATTCGCAAATCGCCGCCTTCTGATCGGATGCTCCGCGCGGCATTTGTTCTGCGCCGATGCCGATTCGGGCCGTCTCTATTGGACGCGGCCGTTTCCCACCGCTTATTCAGTGTTGGCCATGATGCCAACGCTCGTTGGCGACGCGATTTTCATGACTGCGCCGCATGGCCAAAGTGGTGGTCTTTATCGTCTCCTGGCCCCAGCGCAACCGGATGGGCCGATTGGCGTCGAAGAAGTGTGGAAGACGCGCCTCGACACTTGCCAAGGCGGAGTCGTCCATACGAACGGGAAATTGTTCGGTTCGTTCTACTCGAGCCGGAAAGGTTGAGCCGCGCTGGATGCGAAGGCCGGGACAATCCTTTACGAAGCGGACTTCGCCAAGGGGGCGGCTCTTTATGCGGATGAACGCCTTTATGCCTTGTGCGAAGATGGCTGGATGCTTCTGCTTCAGCCGGCGGATACCCGTTTCGAAGTAAAGGGTCGATTTCGCTTGCCGAAGACTTCGAGGCGTGATGCCTGGGCGCATCCGGTCATTCACGACGGGCGGTTGTACCTGCGCTATCACGAGGATTTGTTCTCTTACGATATCAAGAGAGGCCAGGATTGATCAGTTCGTGGCGAACGCGAGGTGGCAGGCATTGTTCTACTCTGTTATGTTGGGTGGTTGAATAGAATGGACTTACTAATCTGAGAATTGTAGGTTCTGAGGCCAATGAGTTGTCTTAAAGAAAGTTAAACGTACCAAGGACAATATGAAAACATCCGCATTGATCAGTGTTTGTTTGGGGTTGGCGGCCGGGATCGGCATCGCCGTCGAACCGTTACAAGCGGCCGAAGCGCTAAAGGTTGGGGATTCGGCTCCAAACTTCGACCTTCAAGGGAGTGATGGGAAAACGTACAAGCTTTCGGATTTTAAGGGGAAGAAGCCTGTCGTAGTTGCGTGGTTCCCCAAAGCATTTACCGGTGGCTGAACGGCCGAATGCAAGTCGCTCCGTGAGGGCGGCGAAGCAATTCGCAAATTTGATGTCGCTTATTTTGCGGCCAGTTGTGATCCGATGGAGGGCGAAAAAGGAAACAAGGCGTTTGCGCAATCGCTGGGGGCTGATTATCCAATCCTGAGCGATCCGAGCGGCGAAACAGCCAAGGCTTACGGAATCTATAATGGGGAGAGGAAGTTTGCCGGCCGGACCACCTTTTACATTGATAAAGAGGGGAAGATTCTCCACATCGATAAGGCGGTCAAAACGGGAACGCACGGTTCGGATATTGCGGCAAAACTCAAGGAGTTAGGCGCGCCCGAGAAAAAGTAGATCTCTTCGCCAGACGCAGACTTTCAGCCTGCGTTGCCGAAATCCGGGCGCGCGGGCAAATTACTTTTGTGCCACGCGCGCCTGAACCACCTCAGCGGGGACTAATCAGCATTCCCATCAGGAAACCGATACCGACCGATGCGAGGATCGCCGTCCAGACATTTCGATGAACGCATTCGTCCGTCATCGACGCAAACTCCTTCGATTTCTCGGCCATGGTATGTCCCATGTCCGTTAACGTGTGTTTTCCATGTTCCAGCGTCCCGCGAATGCGATTCGTCATGGTTTCGGTGTCGCAACCTAGAGTGTTGCTTTTCATAGTATTCCTTTCGTTCTAGGAAAATATAGCCCAACCACGCGCAATCCGCTCGCCCACCGTGTTCGCCCTTTGCGTGCAGATGTGGGCATTCGAACAATGGCCGGTCGCAATCTGTCTATATTGTCGTAATTCTCTGCTGCTATGGGTTACCGCAAAAGACAACGGGCGATTACGATGATCGAGTTTTTAGTGGTCGCAGGCATTATCGCGGCGTTCTTTGTCTTGGTGCTATTGCCGCAGTTAACCCGGCCGCGGACGCCGGTTCGGCGGTTTAAATGTGTAAATAACCTTAAGAATGTCGGCCTGGCGTTTTGAATTTTCGCGCACGATAATGATGGCCGCTTCCCGATGAATGTCTCGACAAATAAGCGCGGCACAGCAGAGCTTGTCGATCTGCCCTTCTCCGCCTACCGCCATTTTGAGGCAATGTCGAACGAGTTAAGCACGCCCAAAATACTGCTTTGTCCTAGTGACCGAAGAACGGAAGCTACCAATTGGGCATCGCTGGGAAATGACCGGATCAGCTACTTTGTGGGAATAAACGCTAGTGAGAACTTTCCTAAAACGTTCCTCTCGGGCGACCGGCATCTGACCAACTGGCTTAAACCGACCAACGGATTCCTGGAGCTCCGAAGGTACTCGACAAGGTGGTTGCCGAGGCTGCACACGAATTTCGGACACATAGCCTTTGCGGACGGCGCCGTCACGGCGTTGCCTGATGCAGGGCTTCGAAAGGCTCTTGCTGAGACTGGCGATGCGACCAATCGCATCGCGCTTCCAACTCCCTAGGATTCCGCATTGGTGTGCAGAAAGTTACAAGCGTGTCCCGGCTGCGCAAGCGGTGGTGCGTCTGAATGGATCAGCCAAATAGTTCGAAGGATTTTCCAAGGCCGAGCGTGTATCTGGGAAAACAACTCTGGATGTGCGTTCCGACCAATGAAATTCAAAAGCTTATGAAGACCATTCATCTGATCAAAACTTCTGTGCTGCTGGCTGCTCTGCTCGTGTCCGCCGGCCCAGTGATTTTGGGTCAAGACTCGTCGACGGGGAAAACAGCGCCCGCGCGGAGTGCAGGGAGCGATTCAAGATCGGCTTCGGTCGCCGAACCAGGTCAAGAGCGCAAATCCCAGCCGCGCAATTCGGATCTTTCCTTTCCAGGGGGCACACCCGCGGAACTTATTGAAGCGATTCGGCAACAAATGAACGAACACGTAAATGTCGCGATTCCGCCGGAGTTGGCCCACACGCAGTTGCCACCGTTGAATATGCGCAACGTGAATGTCTATCAACTCCTTGAAGCTATCACTCAGTCAAGCAGGCGAACGGTCACTTACAAGGCGGGCATGGCCAACGAGAGACCCATCATCGAGCGATTTCAAACAGCTTTCGGATTCAGGCGCACTGACCTGCCCGGACATGAGGTTTGGTTCTTCTTCAAGGATGAACCATCGATTCCAGACTTCACGGTGTGTCGTTATTTCCATCTCGGCGCCTACTTGGACATTTATAAGATCGAGGATATTACCACTGCGATTCGGTCCGGCTGGAAATTGCTTCGCGAAGCGCACGAGTCCACACTGAACAAACGTTTGGCCCGTTCTGCGGAGATTCCCTCGCCATGATCCCGGACGCGCAGCATGGCGAGCTTGCCGTTGGTTTGGGCTTCGAGGTGGATTGATTGCTCCGTGGCTGCAGCCGAAGCATATTTACAGGCGTTGTCCACCAGATTGAAAAGGATTTGTTCGACCAGAGAGACGTCAACATGCACCACCGCGGCGAGCGCTGGACCGTCCGTATCTTCCACCAGAGTCATGCCGGCCTGTTCGGCTCGCTGCAGCAAGCGCGGCTTCACGCGTTCGATCAGCTTCGCGAGCATGATGGTCTCGGTCCGGCTCCGCGCGCTTCCGCGTTCGAGTCGCGCGCAGGCCAGGACATTTTCAACGAGGTGGCTCAGGCGATTCGCTTCCGCGCATAACGTGGTGAGGCACTGCCGGCGCTTTGTCTCATCCGGAACCATTCCGTCGGCGAGCATCTCTGCATACATCTTGAACGTCGTTAATGGCGTCCGCAGCTCGTGCGTGACCGCTGAAACAAACGCGCCTCGCCTTTCGCTCAAGGAGAGTGCGCCATGCAATAACAGAGCGACCGCCGCGCCCGCCAATAAAACGCAGAACCAAGCCAGGGCTATTGAAACGCGCACCGGCGCGGCTGGGGCAGGCCTGAAGCTCACTGCGCCCGGCACAAGTTTGACCGGCAACGCGGCCAAAAGGCGGGACGAACGATCTGCGTTTCCGCCGCCGCCCAACGCTGGTTGTGGTTGCAAATCTGCCGCGGGAACTAAGTCTCGAACGCCGGCCAATAACGATTGCTTGAGATTCGTCCCATTCAGCCAACAACCCTGAACGACAAATCGTCCGTCGAGGTTGACGCGGCGGGCCAGGGGCAATTCGCCTTCGAGCCAGAGAGCCTTGAGTGGGCCTGAGGTTGCGCCAGTCGGAAGCTCCCGCCGGCGCCATATTCGCGCCGGCCAGGATGTTGTTCGCAAAGACCTGTTGCTGCACCTGTTGATATACGTTCGCGCGCGCGTTCCACTCAGCCGAGTTCAAGGTTTGTTGAGCGAGGTCGCTGCGGCGTGGCGGATTGACTTGAGCCAGCGCGGGCACGTTGATCATTGCCACCAGGTTCGTGCGAACGTCCGCGCTTGGGTTGATGAGGACATCGCCGTTACTCAACGCCGGCGCCGCCGCCGTTTGAACCTGCATTCTCGGGATTGAAGCAGTTGCGGAAGCCTCGCTCGAGGCGCGCGCATTTAATACGGGCGAAAGCTGACTTAGGCGTGCCGTGGCAAGCTCAATCTGGCCACGCGTCGTGTAGTTCGACTCAGCCAGATTCCGCAGTGTCGCTATTGGGGCCTGAGGCGAAGTCAAGCGGCCGTCCGGCCAAGATTGGAAATGAAGCAGAATATTGCTCGATGAGAAGGTGAGCATCGGCGAAGGAACAAGGATGTCTCCGGGTTTCACTGGCGCACCGCCTTTGGTATGGGCGTGTTCCGGAGCGTGGAACGCATAATATGCCGAGTAAGGCCGCGCACATTACTCGACAATCATCGGTGCTAAGGAGGAATCCATGCGCCAAAGCGCGAGCCGCACCTTCTCTTCCAGTTCCGCCTGCTGCGCCGCTCGCGTCTGCGCCTGATCCAATCGCAACGTTGTCAGGCTGACCCAACCCATGGCCGCCAGCAAAACGGCAAAGCTCAGTCCGAAGATAACCCAGACTGTTAACGGACGGTTCATGATGGCAGGACAGGGGTCTCGCCTGTCTCGCGCGGACGTGAAACGGTTGCCCGCAGTTGCGCATTACTTGTTGCGGACAGGCGGGACACCTGTCCTACCGGTGCGGCGGGAATCGCGGACGATTTGGGAACGCGGGTCTTCACAGCTTGTCAATTTTGCCCAACATATAGCCCTTGCCGCGCACGGTGAGAATGACTGTCGGCTCCGCGCAATCGTCGCGCAGTTTTTCGCGCAGATGGGCAACGTGCATATCAATCGTGCGCGTCTCCAGCCGTTTTGGAGTCAGCCGCCAGACCCGTTGCAGGATTTCTTCACGCGATACCGCGCGACCCGCATGGCTGGCCAGGCAGCGCAGAAACTCAACTTCGCGCTCGGACAGCTCGCACCGATCCCCATCGTGATATCGAATCTCGCAGCGATCCAAGTCGGCGACGCCACAACTTACTGGGATTCTGCGGATGGTCGCCGGGCGTTCTGGCGAGCGCCGCAGCACAGCTTCCACTCGCGCCAGAAGTTCACGCACGCTGAACGGCCTGACCACATAATCATCCGCGCCCAAGCGCAATCCCTGCACGCGGTCGTCTTCTTCACCGCGAGCGGTCAATACAATGATTGGCAAGGTTGGCCGGGCTGCCCGCGTCGCGCGCAGAATTTTCAAAGCCGCTCTGGGCCGGGCAAAATCAAGTCGAGAAGCAACAGGTCGAACGCAGCCCGAAGCGCCTGCGTCATGCCTTCGATGCCGGTGGCTGCTTGCAGGACGCCGTAGCCAGTAAATTGTAAAGCATCGACGATTCCCCGCCGGATCGCAGAGTCATCTTCGATTACCAGGATACGTTTCGCTTCCATGTTTTCATCATCGTTATTCTAAACCCTGTCTCAAGGTTCTTCGCACTATCACTGGAGCCAGTCGCTGGCAAGGATCAACTCGGTTCTAATGGTTTTGGTAATTTCAGCCGTGTGCCAAATGGTTGTTCCGAAGGGACAAAACTCGTTTGGAATTACGGAAAGGCATTCGAATGGAATCGGTCCTTACAAGTCTCGGCATAACCATCCATCAGCATCCACACGAAACGCAGTGCAGTGACGGCACTAATGCCAGACCAGCTTACACTGGGGCGCAACGGGCGTTTGTAAATGCTCCGTAAATTCTCAGCGTTGAAACAAAAGCGGCCTCGTGTTGTCATTACACTGTCGAAACACACTGAATCATGCTTCCCGTTGCCGAACGTGAATTGCGGGCTGCTGCGCGCCAGCGCAGAACCTATCGATCCCGTTTGATCTTTGCCGGGGTCAGCGTGCTCAGTTTCGCATGGGTGGTTTGGATCATGAGTTTTGGCCGAGGTCCAACTGGTGGAGAGATGTTTCAAGTCTTCTCTTGGATCGCCTTTGTTTACTGCTTGTTCGCGGGCACGGCTCTGACCTCAGACTCGATCAGCTCGGAAAAACGGGATAACACCTTGGGGCTCCTCTTCCTCACTCACCTGAAGGGATATGACATCGTTACCGGCAAATTGTTGGCGTCGTCGCTACGTTGTTTCTTCGGGTTATTAGCGATGTTTCCGGTGCTGGCGATTCCGTTGATGATGGGCGGTGTGCAACTGGTCGATTTCTGGCGCATTGCGTTGAATCTCGTCAACACGCTCTTTCTTTCAGTCTGCCTCGGCTTGCTTGTTTCGGCGCTGAGCAGGCATTCCTTGCGCGGCGCGAGTCTCTCCTTGCTGGTTGCCGCCTTTCTGGCGTTCGGTCTCGACGGCGGCGCCGAACTCATCCGGACGTATTACCAATCACCAGAATGGGCGGTATGGATCGAACGTTTCAGCCCGTTCAACTGCCAACTCAACGCGTTCGCCGGCACGTTTTGGGGACGAAGCAACACCTACTGGAGTTCCTTGCTAACAACCCACCTTCTCGCTCTCTGCTTTCTTGCCATAGCCTGCTGGGTCGTGCCCCGAAACTGGCAGGACAAACCGGGCGAGGGAAAGGCGTTTTTCTGGCGCGAACGATTCCGGCGATGGAAATTTGGTTCAGCGGAGGCGAGCCGCGCGTTTCGCACTCGGCTTCTCAATTTTAACCCGTTCTTCTGGCTGGCCGCTCGCGAACGTGTGAGCTCCTTCGCGATGCTTCCGGCCTTCGTCGTCTTCGTCAGTCTTGTCAGTTGGCTCGCCTGGCGAGTCGGCCAAACCTTTGGAGGGCCCATCAAACCAATGGGCGGCTTTGTGTTTGTCTGGTTTTGGGCCGCATTGTTCTTGCACGCTCTGGTTTTTTTCAGGATCGCAACGATCGCCGCTCATCGTCTCGCCGAGGACCGAAAAAGCGGAGCGCTCGAATTGCTCATGGCCACTCCACTGGAAGTGCGTCGCATCGTGCGCGGTC
>VHDE01000015.1 GCA_016871515.1 Verrucomicrobiota bacterium | reverse complement strand
TGACAGCATCTGCTGAAGGGAAATAAAACGTCAAATGACTCAACTCCGCCAACGCCACAGGAGGAGGCAGCTTTCTTTCAGGGGCATAGTGACTTCCATGCTCTCAAAGGCTATTTGGCTCAAGTGGCCTGGGATTTCCGGTTCCGTCATTTACCTCCAGCAGCAACGTCAGTAGCAGAAGGCAAATCCTCAAACTGAAACTACCGCTGTATTCGGGTAATAGCGGAATTATTCTGTACTAAGGTCACCCAGTCTGCTAAAATCATAGAAACACTCAACAAAAGGAGTTCTCGCATGATTTTACAGATACCCAAAGAAGAATCATTTTTATGTCCCGAGGGGATTTTCCAAGCCGCGATTATAGATGTTCGCCCTTATTCAAAAAAGGTCAACGAGGAGCTGAAGACGTTCATTCGTATCGTTTGGCAGGTCCATCGTGGCATTGAATACGGAACAACCAAGGCAGGGAAGAACTACAGCCCAAGTCTCGAGTCTGGCAGTGAACTGAGGGAGGATTTGTCAGCTCTTGGAATCACACTGCCGCCAGGAGGGCAGCTAGACACGGATCTACTCATTGGTCTTCAGTGCGATCTACAGATTGGACACATCTACAACGAAGGCCATGACAAGCCATTTGTTCACGTCAAAAAGGTAGCTCGATTGGGAGCACTGGCAGGAGAATAGACTCGGCAGTCCCAAACGATTCTATTTCGATAAGGGACAACGACGGTTCGTAAAAATGAGTTGTCCTTCGCCTAGAAGAAATGCTTTTGGAGGAAACCCATTCTGAGTACGGAAATTGCACAAACCGGAATAGTCCAAAAGTTGGAGAGAAATCTGAAAGTACGGACCCCCATTTTTCTAGCAAATATGCTACCCGCCGTCGCTGCCGGAATCAGATCGCCGGGTTCAATAGCATCGCGTGCGATTTATTTTGGCTTCCACGGCGGTTTTCTGGTGGCCGGGCTACTTGGATGCATATTTTTACTCCGAATTTTTATAGGGCATTTTACGCGCTAATCTCGGCCCTCACTGCCTTTTCCTTCTTCGCACAGTAATTGTCCTTTGGTTTCCGTCTGCGTCTGATTTGGGTAACCCTCCGGTTCAAAATCTTTCTGATCCCCTTTGCATCCGTGATAAGTTGGTCAACATGAACCAATAGGTCAATCACGTCTCGATCTGTTTTGGGAATTTGCTCAACAGGTTTGAACCGTTTCTTGAATTGCTGCCAGTAGGGTAGAGCCCTCCTGATAAACGCCAATGCTGAGCATGCAAGGCGATAATTGACGCGCTCTATGTCTATGGTCATGAAAAGCGAGTCCCTTTTGTCTGTAAGTGGTAATGGAATTTCACTGTGACCAGTCACCATTGCCAGTTGATAAAACGCCTGCCCGGTTTGCTCAGGCGCATCTACCACGAATTCAAACGCTGGTTCCTTGTCCACCTTTCGCATGCCGTTTTCTAACAAAACCATCCGCCGCGCTCCACCAGGAAACTGATGAAGCGTCGCGGTTGGTGGTTATTCCCAGTGGCATGAACATTCCTGCATCAGCTCCAAACACCCAATGCAAACCTCCAGTTCACAACCGTCCTCATGTTCCTGCCCCTTTTCAACGTCACATCCAGGACAGGAATTTGGCTCGATTTCTGCAGGTTCGTCACCGAACAGAACCTTGGTCGGTGCAAATTCATCTTTTTCGTGAATTTGCTGAGCGCTTTTGGGCTGATTATCCTCAGCCAGTTCGTTGTCGATACTGGTCCATGGCGAGCCTATATCATCGGCTGATTCCTCGAATAATTCCTCATATTGTATTTCTTCAAACATCTTTTTCGTTCTCCTGGCGTTGTATGGTTACACGAAGCATGAAGCCACAGCACCGTTAAGGCTTCCTGCTTCGAAATATTGTCTTGTACTCGGCATTGATTTCTGCGATTATGGAGGGAGTTGGACCCAGTGAAGAACCCAACTCTCTTTTGTTCGTTTCACTTCACTCCTCAGTAGCTCCAGCCTCAGCTGATCCGTTGGTTGAGGTTGGAGCTGCTCCTTCCATTTGATTGCCAACATCCGGTTCGATAACTGGCACTGGTGGTATTGACCCGCGCACCGTTAATGATTTACCGGGACCAGTCGATGATTGGCTGCGTGATAATACCTTCCCATCTATGGAATTCGTACCGTTCTGACCGCAGCTGAGTCCTGGATGAAGGAGGTTGTTGTTAACGACACCTATAGAATAGGTGTCGTCGTTAACCACCAACCTCGCTTCTTCATGAGGGTTATTTACAGGCATTCCTGCCTGTCCGTAACCCTGTAAACAACCGGAATCATCAGCTGCGGTATCACCCAGCTGCGCATCAGGTCGAGATAACATAACAGCAGCCGGTCCATTATTTCTGCGTTGCTTGGTTTCGATCAGTTCGCCCGATCCCACCCAATCGTTAATATATCGTCTCAGCTTGTGTATTCCGGCAATTTTGGCTCGTTGCCCTGCTTCGATCAGGTCATTTTTTGCAATGGGTCGATTCGCAGGAACTAATGCCATGAGTAAGTTCTGTCTTTCATGATTCTTTTGGATCGTCCTAGTCGCTTCAATCTCATCATTCGTTGCCGGTCGCCAGTAGATCTCACCTTCGCCACGAGCGTGAGCAATAAATTGCGAAGTGGTTCTTGTAACGCCATCAGGACTTCTCCAGCCTAACCGCCACCCTCGTTTCCCGGCTATTAGTTCGAATACGGTTTGAGATCCTACATTTCTTAACGCCATGATTGCACGAGGCCAATTTGCCCATTCAGCTGATCCACTGCCAAGATAGGCGAAATCTGAGCCACTCCAGGTGGATTTTTCTATGCCATTGGATGGTTTATTTGTGTGGTGAATAATCACCGCCCCACATTCAAATTCTCTCAGCAACGGGTTAAGGTGATTTCTTAGAAAAGCACCCACGTCCTTTTGGGAATTAGTCTCACCACCCAAGTAAGCAAGCGCAGGGTCGATCCATATAAGGTCAGGCCGGTGTTCCTCCAGCAATGGCCTAACAGCTTCTCCAAAGAACCGAGCTGACACCCTGGTGTCCTCACGACACACGAAGATCCCATTGGTTGCCTGGTTGGCGTCGTGGTCATTCAGACCCAAACCGGCAATAACTCCGTCTCTCATTTCTGCGAGATCGCCATCGTCGTTTTCTGCCTGAATTAGCAACGACTTTAATGGACGTGCAGGCGTAATATCAAACGATGGCCAACCCAAGGCCCATGACAGCATACACTGCATACTCATAGAACTTTTACCGACGCCTGTAGGTCCGACCAATAATAACCCGCCGCCTTTGCAAAGGTAACGGTCCTTGAGTAATTCGTCCGGATCATTCTGAAGATGTCGTTGCAATTCGCCTAATGGGCGCGCAACTGGTGGCACGATCTGTTCTTCTAAATCGTGCGATGGGAGATCTTCATCCATCCCATCGATGTTTTCTACGATATATTCGCTCATTCCAATATTCTCCATTTCTCTTGTTCATTTTCATAGTATGCTGCGTGTAGATGTTTGAAGTCGCAGAGATCTTTAATTCTGGCACCGTCTGCGTTGTTGAATTTCGACAAATCCACGAAGTCCACTTTCGCTGCCCCGACTTTCAATAATTGTTTCCTCCAGCGTGAGGCAGCTTTTAGACCTGCTGGATCAACATGCGGTATAATTCTAACGTGCTTTCCGGTAAAGGATGGCAGTGCATCGTCACCAATTAGCGAACTTGCGGATAACATTGCTACTGGTGCCCACTTTTCGATTTTACCCTCGTCCTGGATGATTTGATGGGCAGCTAAAAAATCAGGCACCCCTTCACACAGCAACAGTTGTGGGGATTCTGCGGTTTCTAGGATTCCCAGTGGCCAATTCTTTCGACTACCTTTAATGGAATGGCTTTTGCGTTGCTGTAACCCCACTGACTCCACCGCAGGAAACAACTGATTATCCAACCGGCGAAGTTCAATGACGTTCCCTGATTTGTCGGTCACACCGTAGACCTGAAGCCCATGCCAAAAGCCAAAGACGAGCACACCTCGGTTCTGGGCAAACTTCAGTGCCTCGATCTTGAAATCCCTGGTGGCTACCAGGGCATCCAGCTGCTGATCAGTTCCAATCGTGAATCCTAGTCGATTGGGCTTTTCTCTTTGTTCTTGGACCGGTAATTCAGATCGTGATAAAGCGACTGAGTCCTTGGCGCATATATCAGCATAACGATCCAGGATTCTCCTGAAATCTTTCCTTTCATCGAGGTGGTGGTACTTTGCCAAAAATGTGATCTCATCACCAGCATCACCATTACCGTGATCCTTAAATCTCCATTGGCCGTCATTTGCTTGGTAAATTCCCCAAGAAGGATTTCGATCATCCCTCAATGGAGAAATGCACGACTTCTTGACATGTCTGTCCAACCCGAGCTTGCGCAGCAGTATGGGTAACGGACACTTTCGCTTTAAAGCAGCCACTTCGTCAGAGGGCTGTCTCTGTACGTAATTCTTCTGTGATTTCATAATTCGTGAAAAGAACTGGTGGAGGACCTGTCACGTCTAACAGGTCCTGACCACCAGTAGAATTATGCAGCCTCCTGCTCGATTTGTGGAGGCAGAGGTAACATAGCGCCAGTTGGCTTGGCTTCCGTGACAGCCATCACCGGGTCATTGAGCTGAATGAAGACCTCAGCGTGAGACGTTAGCTCTGGTTGCTCTGTTGCGACAGGTGCTGGCTCTTTTGCCGGTTCCCATCGTTTGTAAAACCCCGATGGTTCCAATTTGGTTTTGCCTGGCGGCAAAATGTTCAGCAGCTTTAAATATGCATGGCCATTTTTGCTGATCGCGTCCACGATCTCTAACCGGCATGGCTTACCAACCTGTTTACTCCAGTTAATGCCATTTTTTAGCTCATTCTCGGTTAAATCCCATCCTCGCCAGCTCTTCATAAGCCCCCGAAGCGTTGACTTCTCGTGGAGGTTGTTGTTGAGCGTTCTTCTAACTTTAAGTGGAAGGGCCGTTTGTTCGTTAACCTCGTCAATCTCGAACACAGGCTGGAGTTGTCTCTTTGGTCCCCAGGGTGTTTCCTGAACGCCCAAATCAATCATGTCAACCAATACACCGTTGACAATAGTGGCCCCATTTGACTGAGCGGTAGCCTGCTCATTGTGGGTTTCGTCACCCATATTCTTTACCTTTCAAATCTGCTGCTAAAACGAACAATGCAGTAGCAATCAGGAGTCTCTACGCTGCTCAAAGAATATCGGATTAAGAGGTGTTCCGGGTGCAGTAACTACACACGAAATCTTCGGACCCATAATCTCTCTTTTTTCGTTCTGCGTCTAATCTAGCACGAAGGAACTGACGGTGACCACGCGTATATCAAGGGGGCTTTGATCGTTAACAAATTTGTCAGCTATGGAATAATCGCTGCGGATTTGCACGCCAGTTTGTAGTCTGCCATCGCCTTCGACACTTGAGAGCGTTCACTCTCATTTAAAACGCGGTTTGTGAAGTATCGAAGATCCATAAGTTCTATGGGCTTCCATGAAATTGGTCTTCGCCGAATTCCATAACCAGGTTTTGGTCGGTCGATATTGTTTAGCTTTCGCTCTTGTTGGATAGCTTTGCGAAACTGCTCGACTAGCACGGAATCGTTTAGACTCAGATTGAACCGGTGATAATGCAGCCTCACAAATAGGCGGTGGTCTTTTAGTGACGGGAGCCAATGACGGAATGGTCCTGGATTTGGCCACAAGCAATCAAGCATCCGTCGTTCCTCGTTGCTACAGAAAATCCAGGAATGGCCAAAGGGATGTGCGTAACGCTTTTTGTAGCGAGCAGCCAATTCGTAGAGGTATGAGCTGCGTTCGAAATGGTCCTGGAAAATTGGGAGCATGATCTTCGGCCAGTCTGAGAGACCATTGTCAAAGATTCTGGCGCATCCTTGTTCATTGGCATAGCGCCACCACCAGAGTCGTGTTTCAAGGAATTGCTGATCAACCTCCGGGCTCTTTGCCGGAAATCCCCTAAAAAACCCAGGGGCGTCATTGTCTGGTTTGATAAGGCTCTCAGGGATTTGACGCTCTTTTAGCCAAGCGCGAAGCAACTCGCTTAAGTTACGGGTCGCCTTCGTTTTGGCTTTGGTGTTTTTCGCTTGTCCCATTTTTCTCAATTCGTTTGAGACTTGGGCAAAAAAATAGAGCGCTGACCTGGTTCAGATCAACGCTCCTGTTTTCCAAGAATTCTCAGCCACTGCTTATGCAGCTTGGAGTTGGCTTGTCACGAGCTTTTCGATTTTGTCTAAAAGCTTCGTCACTTCTGTGTCCTCAGCCGTAATTTTCTTACGGATTTTTTTCACCCAGGTGACGATTTTTCGAAGTTCCGAATTCGGTTTCGTCGTTTTCTTGCCCTGACGCTTCCCCAAAGTTTTTCGCTTTGGTGCATCCAACAAGACTTGGCTCACGAATTCAGCGGTCACTCGCTTACCTTCGCTTTGATCGACGACCTTTTTCCATTCAGCCGCCCACTTATCCGCTTTAAGAGAAGCTATCGGTCTGATTTGGCTTTCGTATGTTGGCAAAAAATGGGTCTCACCAAATTGGTGCGCATGCTCTTTTAGCACCTGCCAACACTCAGCAGCACGAATCAGACGGTGTGCATGGGAACCGCTCATTTGCCATCGTTCGAGGCAATAATTATCGAAGTCGGTGGCTACGCCTTTGTAAAGTCTGCCCTCGTTGATTTTCTTCAACGCCATTCCGACTTCAACAAAGCTGGCCAAACCAGATTCGATCTTGGTTTCCAACTGCTCCAGGGTTTCATCTTCGTGCTCTGCGTCGCCTAAGATTTCACTCGCCACTTGCTCGAATCTGGTCAACTCGCTTTTGAAAAGGCCGGATGACTCAGATGCAGGTTCGGAGCCGGTGATTGCCCTAATGTCCGCAACGTTTTCAATGCTGATGCTTTCTGTGCTCATCGTCATTCCTCCTTTATTTGGTGGTTCTGGCAATGAACTCATCGATAGACTGCTTTGAAATCATCTTGTGGCGAAACGCCGTAGATGCCTTAAGCAATCCTCGCTGCAACAGCCTGTAAACAGTTTTGGTTGAAACGCCGAACATTTCGGCAACTTCGTTCGTGTCAAAGAACAACCGAGAATTGGTCTCGGGTTTTGATGTAACTAACATATCGAGTAACGATAACCCCGTCATTCATTGACGAGATCGGTTCCTGCTCAGCAAAATATTACGGCCTTGCAGGATGTACTCGCACCGTTGAAAACATCAGGTCTCAAC
This sequence comes from Verrucomicrobiota bacterium, assembly GCA_016871515.1. Taxonomy (GTDB): domain Bacteria; phylum Verrucomicrobiota; class Verrucomicrobiia; order Limisphaerales; family SIBE01; genus SIBE01. Next base: position 63,272 of record VHDE01000015.1, on the reverse strand, counting down.
GGAATATTAAGAAATCCCATCAACCTTTTCAGAGATTTCTGTCCCAGCCCAGCAGCTTTCTTTCCCTTGCCGAATTCACGGATTCGAAAAGGAACTGCACGAGTGGCAGGACGATAGGATTTTACCCTATGACCACCAGAGTGCAAGTGGGGGTGTTTGAAGTCAGGCGGGCACCAAACGTTTTGCCATTTCCTCAGAATGTTCCATTCGTAAATGGCTATAGGTTTTGGCGATCAGTACGCCCCCGTCACGGTGACCTTGCCAACCCGCCAGGGTCTTGAAATCGATTCCCAATTCGATGGCCCGCGTGACGAAACACCGCCTAAAGGAACGATGTGAGAAATGAGGAAACCCCAGTCTTTTGCAAGCGGCAGTGATTGCTTTTTTGGCGTCTTTGATTTTGAGGACAGAGCCCTCTGGATTGAAATCGGTTGGTTTCAGCCGCTCCAAAAACGGTTTCACTTGTGGATAAAGTGGGATCACAAACCCTTGGTCGGTCTTATTCCGATAGACTGTGATGCGTCCAGTGATGAAATCTATGTCTTTCCATTTTAGATTTGCAGCCTCGGAGTTACCTAGCCCCGCAAGCCCCAGAAACTCCACAAAGTTGGCAGAATCTGCGGCCTCAGCGTTAAACTGCTGCTCCCTGATGTTTCTTACGATGGCTTGAAATTGCTCCCAGGTGGGCGTAAGCCGAATCGGATTCTCTCGCTTAAGTGGTTTGATTCCTTCAGCAGGGTTCTCAATTATTATTCTGTCATTGATTGCCAACTCGAATAGCTTCTTGGCGAACCGCAGATACTCGTTAAACGTGGCCTTGCTCAGTCGTTCTCGATGCTTTCCCAACCACGTTGCGACATGGGATGGTTTGGCATCTCGGACCTGTTGGCTTATCCCACTTGGCCAAGTTTCTTTGAATTGCTTGGCGATTGCAGAACGAGTCTTAATTGTTTTTGTATCAAGGTATTGAATCGAATCCAAGTATTTGGATACAAGCTCCTCAATGGTGATCTTCCCCGCACTTGGATCGATTTTATGCAGATTGTCCTTAAACTTTCTGAGTGCCCGTTTGGCAATCTCTGGGTCGGTCGTTTCCAAACTCCGCCGAATAATCTTGCCTTGATGCTTTACGACAACGTAGTAAACATTGTTCGATGAGTAACGATAGAGACATTCGCCCACCTTTAGGAAGGTTGGTTGCTTTCCTTGTGACATGGGTTGATTTTATCGGTATACCAAACCGGTTGACAAGACGGAATTTAAGCCCTCAAAGTCGGCTCTTAAGTTACTCATTATAAATTGGTTGGGGTCGTAGCTCAGTTGGTAGAGCGTCTCGTTCGCAATGAGAAGGTCAGGGGTTCGAATCCCCTCGGCTCCACCAGCCTTCACTCTTGATAATCAGCCAAGCCCCGAAAGGATTGCGCGTTGAAGTCCTTCAGCCGATAAACAATTACCCAATGGAAAGAAGAAACGTTACCGGAACGTGAGTCAAATTCTGGGTCAGTTGGCATCCACGAAGCGGCTGTTGGCTTGCCTTGATCGGACCCTCAAAACCGCCCTGGGGTCTTCGAGATGAAGTAGGTAATTACGCCCGCCAGGGCCGCCCCAAAAACCGCCAGAAGAACTTTGAAGACAAGCAGGCCGTAATTGTCGGCAAACTTCGTCATCTTTTTTCGGCGGTGTGAGCGATGTTTCATTCCCGCATAGGATCGTGCACACCATCCGGGCCTTGACAAGGCAAAACCGGGTCGAGGTTAGTGAAGCTTAGTGAAGCATCTACAGAGATTCTCCGACGCAAGATCCAGGGTTTCCCCTATAGGCAACAGTCCGGCGTTTGTTAAAGTGCTCGCGACTTCTCTTCAACGCTGTGGCCCGCTCAAAGGAGGTAGCGGGCTAAATTTCCAACAACCCGATTAAGTCCTCCTGGATCAGCCAGCTTATTTTTTCAGTTCGGACTTTAGTTTGAGGACAGCTTCCATCAACTCGTACGGCCCTTGCCGCAGAACGTCGCAGACAGGCAGCACCATCTCTCGCTTGAGTCTCTCGCATTCGTTTTCAACCTGTTGATCCGAAAATCTTCGGCCATTCACGGCGACCCCGATCACCTTGCAGGGATGCATGAGGTTGCCCATCGTTTCGTACAGCTCTCTTAAACGGGAGAGCGGCGGGATTCTGAACGAATCCATCCCCGCCACTGTCTCGCGTCCCATCTCGCAGCAGAGAATCAACCCATCTGGCATGCATCCATGGAGCAAGCCGAGCGTCACCGCAGAGTATCTCGGATGCGCGATACTCCCCTGCCCTTCAATGAGCAGAATGTTGTGGTGCTGGTTGGCGAGAACCAGTTTCTCAGCGGCTCCATTTACGAAATCGGAGACGACGGCATCGATAGGACAACCATCGCCTTCGATCATGATGCCGGTTTGTCCTGTGGCAACGAATTTGGCGTCAAAGCCCGCCTTCTGCAAAGCCAGGCTTAGTTCAAGGCTAACGACCATTTTGCCGACGTTGCAATCATGGCCGACGGTGTGGATGCGAAGACAGTTTTCGCCGATGCCTCGTCGGTGGGCGACATCCCGTTCCGCATTCTTGCGAATATCAAAAAGCTTCGCGCCGTGCTCATGCGCGGCGCGCGCAATCTCCGAGTCCTGGCTCAAGAATTCGTGCAGCCCGGAAACCACGGTCATCTTTTTGGAGATCGCGTCGAGAATGACGGCTCTCATCTCAGCCGGCAGTTTGCCGCCAGTAGGAGCAACACCAACGACGAGAGTATCGGCATCCGGCGCGCTCTCGAGCGAGCCAATCACTGGAATCGCGCCACCGATTCCGAACAGCTGCTGACTGGTTTTCCCGCTGTGGGCCTGATCGAAAATCGCGACGACTTCACCGGCCTTGTAGCGAATCAAGTTGATGGCGGTCTTCGCAGGCCCGGCCCCAGTAATACCGGCCGTCAGCAAAACAATTTTCCTAGGCATGGTGCGTTATCCCCAAAAGCGCCGTGGCGTTTTGAGGGCGCCAATTAATCATTGCGGCTTGAGAAAATCGAGCAGAGGTTTGTGAAATTCCTGCGGCGCTTCAAGCTGCGGAATGTGCCCGACGTTTGGCAGTTCGACGAGTTTGCAACGTGGAATGTCTTTCGCAGCGGCTCTTCCGAGAAGGGGGAAGTTCCCTAAAGCCGCGAGGACCGCGTCGCTCGCCAACCCGTGTCCGAACGCGGTGCGATCGGCCTGGCCGATGACCAGAAGTGTCGGTGGGTCAATCAAGAAGAACTCATGGCGCACTGGTTGCTGGCAGATCATTTCATCAATGAGGGCGGCAGCCTTTGCCCATCCCGGGTACTCGCCAGTCAAAGTCACCCGAGCGCGGACCTCGACGAAATGCTGGTAGACCGAGGGTTTCCAATTCGCAACATAACGCTGGAAGTGAGCTCGGATTTGTTCGACGTTCGTCTCATTCATTTCTCGCTCAAATAAAAGACCGCGACTTGGGGGAGGAATTCTAAAACGATAATCCTCCAAGCCGAGCGGGTTCACCAAAACCAGGTGACTGGCGCGATCAGGGAAATTGCGGGCAAATCGCACCGCCAACATGCCGCCGACGCAATGGCCTACAAGGGCAACCCTCTTAAAGCTCAAAAAAATCGAGCAACCGAGCGGTATTCTGAGCGAGCAAATCAAAACTATAATGGAGACTGGGCTTCGACGATTTTCCAAAACCAATTTGGTCAGGGATCACCACCAAATGGCCGGCCTCGGACAGTGCCTTAATTGTCTCCTTCCAGGAGCTCCCATAAAAACTTTTGCCGTGGAGCAAAAGCACGATTCGGCCTGACGTCTGGCAGCTTGGCAAGATAACCATGTAGGCCATGCGGACGCGCTCGCCCTCGATGTCTAAGGAAAAATTCTGCACGGGGTAAGGATAAGAATACGATTCCAAAGCTATGCCGAGAGGCATCAAGTAAGATGGGGCTGGAATTCGTTGATGGCAGAACAGTCAGGACCAAACTCAACAAAGAGGAAGAACACTCGGGTCATTGCGTAACGCCGGTATCCGGTGCTGACGCCCGATAGATTGGAAGACTGCGTCCAATAAGGATACGTCACCATTCGATAGCCAACCTTAGGTCTGTTCGTGGCAACGTCTATCAGGGAGAGCCCTGCATTCTTGGCAAGGGTGAGCCGAATCCAACGGCAGGATCGTTTCTTAGGCTTGAGGAACCGCAGAGCACACAGCGCATGGCGACGTTGTCGGTAGCGGCGGGCATCCTGCCTCTCTATCTCTATTTTACCGCTTGCTGTCCTCCGGTCTCCCCTCTACTTTGGCCCCTATGAGCGGGCGCGGCAATTTGCAACGGCCATACCTGCTTTCACGCGGAACATTGAGATAGACTTTACTCGCAACAGGTAATTTTATCGCTTTTGTGAACGACAATAAGAATGACGAATTGGCCATCATAAAAACCACCCAAGGTGAAATGATTCTGGAGTTTTGGCCGGAGGTCGCGCCAATTACGGTGGCCAATTTCAAGAAACTAGCGCGCGAGGGATTTTATGATGGCACAGCGTTTCATCGGATCGTGAAAGATTTCATGATTCAGGGAGGCGATCCTCTCAGCAAAACCGATGATCCGTACGTGGGAACTGGTGGGCCAGGATACAAAATAAAAGCCGAATTCAATGACAAATCGCATGTGCGCGGCGTCATTTCAATGGCTCGTTCGCAAGATCCCAACTCGGCCGGCAGTCAGTTCTTCATCTGCCTCGCTGACGCAACTTTTCTCGATCGCCAGTACACTGCTTTTGGCCGCCTCATCGATGGCGATGATGTCCTTGGACGGATTGGCGATAGGCCTACAACTGCCGGGAGCGGCGGGGAAAAGAGCAAGCCGACCGTTCGCGTCGCTGTTGAGAGCATTCGGATCGCTTCGAGAGAGTAGTTCCAAGGCATCGATCAGCGGCCGCGCTGCAGAGAAGGCGCTCGTTGCCGAAGATCGCGTCGAGATGAACGCTCTCGGTTCTGAGGAGGTGTTCTACAGCGTAAAGGCCGCATTTACGCGCGCAGAACGCAGCGGTCTTGCTGCCGCTCCTCGATGTCCCAGAGAGGCAAAATTCACTTGTCCAAGCAAAATAATCAGCGTAGGAAATTCGCATGCCTAATTCATCCCCTACGCCTGGGACGGCTTTTCCGATCAGCCGTCGCAACTTTCTGACGAAATCTTCTTTGGCTATTGGCGCTGCGGCGTTGTCCGGCCCCTACATTCTGCGCGGTCAAAACCTCAACAACAAACTGAACGTTGGAGTGATTGGCGCTGGCGGAAAAGGCGCCAGCGACACCGACAACGTCGCCGAACTTGGAGAAAATATTACCGCGCTGTGCGACGTGGACAAAAACACGTTGACCCAGCGAGGGGCCAAATATCCGGAGGCCGCGCGTTACCAGGATTTCCGCAAGATGCTCGATCGCCTGGGCAAGAGCCTCGACGCCGTGATTATTTCAGCTCCGGACCATGTGCACGCCTGCGCAGCCGCGATGGCAATGAAAATGGGCAAGCACGTCTATGTCCAAAAGCCGCTCACGCATTCGGTCTTTGAAGCGCGCACGCTGCGTCAACTTGCCAAAGAGAAGAAAGTTGCCACGCAAATGGGCAATCAAGGCAGCGCTGGTCCTTACCTCCGCCGCGCCGTCGAAGTGATTCAGGCCGGGCTCATCGGCAAACCGCTCGAACTGCACGTTTGGTCCAATCGCCCGATCTGGCCGCAAGGCGTCGCTCGCCCGGAAGGTGAAGTCCCGGTTCCGGAAAATCTCGATTGGGATTTGTGGGTCGGTCCTGCGCCGATGCGGCCCTACAACAAAGGTTATCATCCCTTCGCGTGGCGCGGGCGCAGAGATTTTGGGACCGGCGCGTTGGGCGACATGGCCTGTCACACCGTTAACATGCCCTTCCGCGCGCTGAAGATGGGCTACCCGAATGTTGTCGAGTGCGAGGAAACGTCCGAATTATTCCCCGACACCTATCCGAAGACTTCGCGAATTCGGTTTGAGTTCCCGACGCGGGGCAGTTTGCCTCCCCTGAAGTTCTGGTGGTACGACGGCAGCCCTGACGATACCTCAGTGAAATTACTTCGTCCGCATCCAGACCTGACCAAAGAGATTCTCGATTGGGTGGAAACACAGAAGGACCGGCAAGGAAGTCCCAGACCTCGCCGCTTGCCCGCGAGCGGCTGTCTCATCATCGGAGATAAGGGCAGAATATTTTCACCCGACGATTACGGCTCTCAATTTGTTTTCATGCTTCAAGGAGACAAAGCCTTTCAGAACGCCCGAACGACCGAGGATGGCAAGAGCGTCGAGCACGAAGCGATTCGCGGCATCAAACAAACCATCCCGAGGCTGCCTTCGGGCAATGGCGATCTCATGCAGAAGAAAGAATGGCTCGACGCCATTCGCGGCGGCAAACCGGCCTACAGCAATTTCGACATCGCCGCTTACCTGACCGAGATCATCTTGCTTGGCTGCGTGGCGATGGGCGTCGGCGTTGGGAAACGCCTCGACTGGGACGGCCCGAAGATGCGAGCCAAGAATACACCCGAAGCCGACAAATTCGTCCGTCGGGAATATCGCCAGGGGTGGACGCTCTAAATCGAAGCGCTCGTCGTACGTGTTCCGTGCGCGCGCCTTTGTGGTAACGCAGACTTTCAGTCTGCTGTATCGCCGATTTGCAATCGGCATACCGTCCGAACCTTCGAGGACGCTCAAACTTGCGGGCGGTCCTCAGAATACAATTCTGCGCTACGCTAAACGCGGCGCGACGTCAGCGTTTTCTAGCCTTGCGGCAAGGTTATTACTGCAACATTGCAGCCAAATGAGTCAAGGACGTTAGCTCGGACTCGGGCGGCGAGGCAGTGGATGATCGCTTTCGATTCAAAAGCGCCGCGTGCAATCCGGCCTGAATCGAACCTTGGAAGTCCTCCATCGGGCTGTCACCAACGTGCAAAACGGCTTGTGGAGCAAGGCTGAGCTTGCGAATCACTTCGTGAAAAATGACTGGGGACGGTTTGTGGAACCCAATTTCACTCGAGATCGCCAGGAACTCGAAGTATCGATCCAATCTTAATTCCCCGAGCAGCGGCCGAAGCCGTTCATCCCAATTTGAAATCACCGCCAGTCTGATTCCTTGTTCGCTCAGTGACTCGAGAGCCGGAAGAACGTCATCAAAAATCCGCCACGCTTCCCGATGAGCAAATCGCTCGTATAACGCCTCGAAGAACTTGATTTCACTTTGTCCCGAACCGTGAAACGTTTTGGCGACAATGTCCGCCCACCCGGAACGGGAATAATCAAACCCTTCTTTCGCCCGCCAGACGGCCGCAAATTGCCGATTGAGCGATTCTGGATCCAAGCCACCAACGCCATGGGCGGCCGCAACTTCGGCGTATACATGGCCCACGGACGGCCACGGTTCGATCAAGGTGCCGCCGACGTCGAATGTGATGGCCTGGATTTCTTGGGGCTTGCTCACGGATGTGGTTCTTGCTCGTTGATCCTGATCCTGCTCTTGCTCCACTAAGAACTTGCACCGACGAGATTATGATCAGGAGCAGAAATCAAGATCATGAAAACAATCCACTAAGCCAACACTTGCGCGATCACGCGCCGATCCAGAACACCCGTCAGCCGCTGATTGAGGCCCTGATGAAAGTAGGTCAACTTGGTGTGGTCCAAACCCATCAGGTGCAGAATCGTCGCATGCAGATCGCCGACGTGGCATGGATTCTCGACCGCCTTAAACCCTAACTCATCGGTTGCTCCGATGGCCTGACCGCCTTTGACCCCAGCGCCCGCGAGCCACATGGAAAAGCCGTGCCAATCGTGATCGCGGCCGGGCTTGCCGAGGCCTTCACTGGTTGGAGTGCGGCCGAACTCGCCACCCCAAACGATAAGCGTTTCATCCCAAAGACCCGTCCGCTTCAGGTCAGCCATTAGAGCGGCGATCGGTTTGTCAGTTTCACCCGCGTGCAGCTTGTGATTTTCAATGCAATCGTTGTGCCCGTCCCAAGTGTCTTCGATGTGTCCGCCGCCGGAGTAGAGCTGAATGAAACGAACGCCTTTCTCCAGGAGGCGGCGCGTGATCAGGCATTTCCGTCCGAAGTCAGCCGTGCGCTTTTCGTTCAGGCCGTACATCTCCTTCGTCGCACTGTCCTCGCGCTCGACATCAACAACTGAAGCGGCGGCCGTTTGCATGCGATACGCCAATTCGTACGACTCGATTCGCGCGACCAACTCTGACTCGTCCGGATGTTGCTTGAGATGTTCCTCGTTCAATTGCTTTAGCAGGTCGAGGCTATGACGTTGCGTGCGATCGCTCGTCCCTTCCGGTGTGGCGAGATCAAGCAGAGGCGACCCGCCGCTGCGAAACAGCGTGCCTTGATACGCCGCCGGCATATAACCGCCCGTCCAATTCGACGCGCTGCCAATGGGACCGCCCCGAGGATCGGTCATCACAACGTAGCTCGGCAAATTCGCGTTCTCTGTGCCCAACCCGTAGCTCAGCCAGGCGCCAAGACTTGGCTTGCCGATAAATATGCTGCCCGTGTTCATCTGCAAGCAGCCTGACGCATGTGCAGCCGTGTCGCTGAACATCGAACGCACCACGCAGAGGTCATCGGCAAACTTGGCGGTGTGCGGAAAAAGACTGCTGATCTCAAGTCCGCTGCGGCCGTGGTTCTTGAACTCGAAGGGCGATTGCATTAAGTGACCGATCGGACGTCCATTCGATCCGACCTTCGCATCGCCTTTGTAAGGCGAGCCATTAAATCTTGTCAGAGCGGGCTTGGGATCAAAAGTGTCGACCTGGCTGGGCCCGCCGTTCATGAAAAGGAAGACACAATGGTTGGCTTTGGCCGCAAAATGCGGCGATCTGGGAGCGAGTGGTGATGTGGCCGCCGCGCGAGTGTTCCATCCCGGAAAGCCGCTTCTCGACAGCAGATCGATCAGCGCCAGTCCGGCAAAACCTCCACCGACCTGCCACAGAAACTCGCGACGCGTCTGGCCGCAAGGCGTTCGATTGGGAATGCAACGATTGGGGAAGTTCATAGGTATTCAAAATGATACTCGTGTTCTAGCCGCTCTCTGTCGCAACGCAGAGTTTCACTCTGCTGTATCGCCGACTTGCAGTCGGCAGCGCATCCATACGTTCCAAAGCGTTCGAACTCGCATGCCGTCTGCACAATGCAATTCCTTCCAAGGAGCAAGGTGAACGCACCCCTCTCCCCATCCGATGGGGCGAGGGGACACGACAGACGCCTTCGCACGATGTTCTTTTCCCTCGCCCCATCGGATGGGGAGAGGGTTAGGGAGAGGGGTGCGTTCACCGCCATAGTTGCGCAAGGAGTATTAGCTACTCTGGGTAAACGAATTCATTGAGATTCAAAATCACCCGGCAGATTTGCTCGAGGGCCGACTGTTCAACTTCTCGCTCGCGGAACTTTAACATCGCCGTCGTTTCCACTTCGGCCGGGGCGCGGCAAAGTGCGACGCGCCAGGCAAACTCGATCTGCTGGCGCAAGTCGCTGCCCGATTCCCTTCGAATGCGCGCGGCGAAGCGACGCGCCTGTTGATTGACAAACTCGCCGTTGAACAGGCTCAAGGCCTGCGGTGCGACCGTGGTGACCTGGCGTTGCGGACAACTATGCACGGTATCGCCCAAATCAAGCACTTCGAGCATCGGCACAACCAAGCCGCGCTTGATGAAGGCATAGACCGTGCGCCGCGACGCCTCCGTTTCACTCGATGATTTCCAAATCGACTCTTTGTCCGTGTTCGCTTCGAGAGCTGCTTGCTGAATGGGCGGTTTCATGGCGGGCCCGGACATCTTGAGATTCAACTGTCCGCTGACGGCGAGCATCGAATCGCGAATCGCTTCGGCTTCGAGGCGTCGATAGGGCATTCGCCAAAGCAAACGTTCGTCGGGATCGCTGGCGGCGTAATCGGGGTTTTTCGCATGGCTCATGCGCCAGGCATTGCTGGCAAGAATCAGCCGGTGCAAACGCTTCAACGACCACTGGGCGTCGTGCGCGAACCAATGCGCAAGCCAATCCAGCAACTCGGGATGCGTTGGGGGTTCGCCCATCACGCCAAAGTCATTGGGCGTGCGGACCAGGCCTTGGCCGAAGTGTTGTTGCCAAACGCGATTCACGATAACTCGCGCAGTTAGGGGATTCTCAGGACTTGCCATCCACTGGGCTAATCCAAGACGGCGTTGTGACGAGCGTTTTCCCGGCGGTGGAAAGACGGGCTGTTGCTTTGCCAGAACAGCGGGCACGGCGGGCGAGACAATTTGTCCTGAGCGCGTCGGCGATCCGCGCAGCAAAACATGGGTGACCGCGGCTGCGCGCGACGGCTCTTGCATGATGTACGCTTGCGGCAGGTCAGGCCTGATGATGCGCAGTTGTTGAATTCGCCGCTCGATTTCGCTAGCGGCCAGCGTATTAGTCTGTTGTTTGAGCCTGGCAATTTGATGATCGCGTTCGGCAAGAGCCGCGACTTGCGCGGGCAATCCCACGGGCACGGCTAACTCGGTCCGTCCCTTCTGTGGGCGTTCGAGCGGGCTAAAGATCGAGACCATGCTGTAGTAATCCACGGTGCTGAGCGGTTCGAACTTGTGATCGTGACAGCGCGCGCAACCGAGAGTGAGACCGAGGAACGCTTGCGCGGTGGTGCTCACAATGTCATCCAGTTGATCGAACCGGTCGGTCGGCGGGTCGGCCGGCTCGTCATCCCAATGGCCGAGCCTCTGAAAGCCCGTGGCGATCATTGTTTCAGCGCACGCGTCGGATAGTTCATCGCCCGCGAGTTGTTCGATGACAAAACGGTTGAACGGTTTGTCGGCATTGAAAGCGTCGATGACGTAATCGCGATAACGCCAGACGAAAGGCTTTTCCGCGTCGCGCTCGTAACCGTTGCTGTCGGCGTACCGAACAACATCGAGCCAATGGCGGGCCCAGCGTTCGCCGTACGCGGGGCGCCGGAGCAATTCATCGATGACACGGTCGAGCGCTTCGTCCGTCGGGCTGGCGAGAAACCGTTCTTGTTCGTCCAGCGTTGGCGGCAATCCGATCAGATCGAGATAAACGCGGCGCAACAATGCGCGTGGTTGCGCTGGCGCAGCCGGTTTCCACGCGCGTTCTTCCAGCTTCGCGAGGATGAATGGGTCGATCTGATTCCGAATCCGGGTTCGATCCTTGACCACGGGCAGGCCTGGGCGCTGAACGAGTTGAAAGGCCCAATGCTCCGCCGGCGTTTTCGGAATCGTTTCGTCTTTGGGATAGGGCGCGCCAGCGTCGATCCAGCCGCGCAGCAGAGTCACCTGTCCGGCGGTGAGAGGCTTTTCCTCCGGTGGCATCCGCTCATCGTCATCGGTCGAGAGCACGCGCTTAAGAAGCAAGCTCTCAGCCGAGTTTCCCGGTAGGACCGCTGGTCCGTGTTTGCCGCCCTTGTGAATCAGCGATCCGGCATCGAGCCGCAGATTGGATTTTTGCTTGAGCCGGCTGTGACAGGAATAACAGCGCTGTTGGAAGATCGGTTTGATGTCGCGGTCGTAATCGGGCGTATTTGCTGCATTGCCTGGCTCTTGAGCAGCCATTAACGCAACTCCGAAGATCAATATGGCAAGCGAAAAGCGGTGTGAATTGCTGGCGAAGTCACTATGCGTTGCGGGAGAATTCTGTTCGCTTGGGCTCACGTTGGAAGTAAACGCCGCAGTCTTGCTGCGGTCAAGGACAGCTTCGTTCTCCTTGAGCGGTGGGCAGAGTTCTCGCAACGGCCCTTGGACATTTGAAATCCTGATGAATTCCGGGGAAGTGGCGAATCCACTGTCATCCCAACGGGATGAAATCATTTCAGCCCAGGGTTGTATCAATCCCACACGTAACGTTCATCAAATGAGACTTGGTAGCGCGTCAGCAAAAGCCGAAACTCATCCTGAAAGGACACTCTCCGATGATGTTCCTCCTGGCCGGCGATGTACTCACGGACGGCAACCCTTTCAGGGTTGATGAATTTGTTGGACCCAAACCCAGGGTAGCCTCACGGCTGCAACCCTGGGCAGAATGATTGCAATCCCGTTGGGATTGCCCGAGGCAAAACGTCCAAACTCGAGAGACAGGCGAGACGCCTGTCCTACTGTGATCAACTTCCGAGGCGGCGCCTCACTTCGTTTGCGAATAATCTGTCGGGACGAGAAAGAGCGACTTGACGCCATCTGGGACCGTCAACGAGCCGCCTGCTTCATCTTCAGAAGCTTTCCGGGCCTTGACCCAGTTCGGGTCTTCGCGGAATGCCTTAAAGGAGGCGCCAGCTGCGTCTTTGCTTTTGTGGGCGAGGAGATAAATCAACGTATCGTCGGCGCCTTTTTGTCCCTTCATCGGCGTCCAATAAGCGAAGTTCGTCATGCCGTGCTTTTGAAAGAGAACGACCGTGTGATGGCGAAATCTTGCATTGAGATTGCTCAACTTGCCGGGGGAGGCAGTATAGGTGCGGAGTTCGAACACGCGCGGTTCGCTGGTTTTCCCCGGCTTGATTGCCGGCGAATAATCCGTTGCGTTTAAGAAGACCGACTCGGCTTTGGCCACCAATTTGCCGTTTGCTTCAGAAGCCTTCCAAGCGGCTTGCCATTCGGGATCGGCCATAAACGCTTTCCAAGATTGATCGCGAGCTTCGCGGCTCGGATAGGCCAGGATGTAGATGATTTTGCTCTCCGGATTTTCTGTTGGCACCCAATAGCCGATGTTCACCATGCCATGCTTTTCGAACAACTTGCAGGTGTGGTTGCGAAAGCGCGCGTGCAGGTCGTCGAGTTTGCCGGGAGCGGCGTAATACGTGCGCATCTCATAACAATTTGAATCAGAACTGTCATATACGGTCGCGGCCGAGGCAATTCCAGCGGAGGTCATAACAGCAACAAGGGAGGCGAGGACAATGTTTTTCATAGGTGACGTTGTGAACTGGATCGGGGAGATGGCACCGCCAAATGGGCCCACTGTCAAAGCAAAAGTGCGTCCCGGTTGCAGAGATCGCGTCGTAGCGGCAGGGCATCCTGCCTGCCGTAGAGGGCGGCATCTTGCCGCCCGGAGCGCGCTCGACTGTGTTATCGCGTTAAAGTCGCCCGCACTTCCGCTGGGCAGGATGCCCAGCTCTACGGCAGGACGGAGGCCCGCCGCTACGGAAAAGTTTCGATTGGTCGCAGTGCCGCCACGCGCTACTTTGAAAGAGAACCATGAAACCGATGCCGAAGGTAAGATGTCCGACTTGCCGGAAGCTTGGTCATTGGTTCGCCACATCGTTCGGTCCTTTCTGTTCGAAACGCTGCAAGCTGGTCGACCTGGGAAAGTGGTTCGGCGAAGAAAATCGGATTTCGGAGCCGTTGCGGCCTGACCATTTCGAAGAGCTCGAGAAATACTCGGACGAAGAAAAGCCCGACCAGCGCGACGACGAGGGTTCGTAGGCGCAAAACCAAAGGGAACGAACGCGGACAGCGTAGCGCAGTCTAGACTGGGCAGTCTGCGCTACGAAATGGATCACGCCAATCGGCGCGCCTTCGCAACAAGGCTGTCCGCGCGCCGGACGGCAGCATCGATTTTTGTTCAGATTGATCAAAAGAACACAGGCGCTGTTGCCCTCGGGGCATTCGCTTCACTGGCTGGCGTCCTTCAAGCGCTGAAGCGCAGCTGTTTTCCAGGCTGCGGCGTTCATCATTACCCAAAGCAGACACAACCGCGTTCGCGCATGCCAGCGCGGCGAAGGCGCTCGAATGAATCCAATCGATGAATTCGATTAATAGGATTCATGCTCTTTCATTCATCTCAGGCACTCACTCTGCTGAAGGCGGGCCGATAACCGTAACGTCGTTGCTTAGCCGTCACAGCGCCGACGCCTAGCATCGCAATGCAACTAAAACGAAGCGGCAGGGCATGCCTGTCGTCCGCATTCATCGGAAAGCAACACAAACAGAAAGAAACCAAACCGAATGAAATTCAAAAAGAAACCAAGAATCACGGCCGGCCATCGGAATCGACTCAAGACATGGGGTGTATACGTCGGCAGCGCCGTCGCTGCGGCCAGCACGGCTCTTCATGCGCAGCCCGCCGGGACAGTCGAGAAGCTTGAAAAGGAGAACCAAGAACTGCGCAAGCGCTTGGATGCCCTTGAAGCTGCCGCCAAAAAGGAAGGCACTCTGCCAAGCAGCGAACCGGCGAAGTTTCCGGTCACTGCACTTTCGGAAACCATGATCAGCGGGTTCGTGCAGAGTTCTTATTTTTATAACACCAAGGAACCGGCAGATCGGAAGTCAAACGGTTACCTCTGGAACACGACGCACAATTCTTTTTCGATCAATAAGGTCAAACTGACGATCGCGAACCCGCCCGCCGAACGCAGCGGCGACCAATGGGACGCTGCTTATCGCGTCTCGATGATCTGGGGTGAAGATGCACCGGTATTGAACACGGGCAGTCCGGTGGCTGGATTTGAAGCGCTGCGCGAGGCTTACGTGGAAGTAAATGCGCCAGTCGGCACGGGCCTGAACATCAAAGCCGGTCAACTGATCTCGTTGCTGAATTACGAGTCTGGTGATGGCGGCGCGGCCAACGCGAATTTCTCGCAAGGATATCAGTGGTTCTTCACCGGCAACGGGCCAGCGGCGGGCGTGCAGGCCGGTTACACGTTCACCGATTGGCTGGATCTGAAAGTGCGGCTTCAGAACGGCCTCTACGGAGGTCCGGTGGACATTAACGATTCGAAAACGTTCCTCGGCAGCATCGGGATCAAGCCGTGCAGCAAGGCCTGGATTAATCTCATTGGTTTTGCGGGCGATGGCATGCCGGTCTCGGAATCGGTCAGTGGCGGTTCCGTTCTAGCCGGTTTTCAATTCACCGAACAATTCAATGTGGGATTTGAATTTGATTACTTCGTTTTCGAGCCGGTCGGCGGCGGGTCTGATAAAGATCTGTGGTCCGTCGGCACCTGGCTGGGATACGACTTCACGCCCAAAGTCGGCGTCGCCCTACGCGGTGAATACCTGGATGACGTGGATGGATTCGGCATGAAAGGCGTTGGCTTCCCTGGAGGGGGCCGGGGCGCTGCGAGTGCCATCGCGTCGCCTGATGCCGATGGCGATGTAGGTAGTCTAACGTTCACACTCAATTTCCGGCCGACTCCCAACCTCAAGATTCAGCCGGAAATTCGTTACGACCGCACGTCCTATTCGGGCGGCTTCGATGGTTCGAAAGATCGCGTGATCGTCGGGGCCGGGGCCACTTATCTCTTCTAACCTGAAACCCGTTCACAATTGAAAAATAAACGCTGCAAATTATGAAAACGAACTTATCTAAACTGTTTGGCGGCTTGGCCGCTCTCTTGTTGTGCGTTCAATTGAACGCGGCTGAAACGGTCAAGGTCGGTGTGCTGCATTCGTTGAGCGGCACCATGGCCATCAGTGAAACGTCTCTAAAAGACGTGCTTCTGTTCACATTCGACGAAATCAACAATGCCGGCGGAATCAAGGTGAAGGGGAAGTCGCACAAGATCCAGCCGGTCGTCGTTGATCCGGCTTCGAACTGGCCGCTCTTCGCGGAGAAGGCTGAACAACTGCTCGTGCAAGACAAAGTGTCGGTTGTGTTCGGCTGCTGGACCTCGGTGAGCCGCAAGTCGGTTCTCCCCGTGTTCGAACGGCATAACGGCTTGCTTTTCTATCCAGTCCAGTACGAAGGAGAAGAACAGTCGAAGAATATCTTCTATACGGCCGAAGCCATCAACCAGCAGGCCACGCCGGCGGTTGATTTCTTGATTGCGGATGGCCGGAAGAAATTCTACCTGCTCGGTTCGGACTATGTCTATCCACGCACCACGAACAAGGTGTTGAAGCAGTATCTCCGTTCGAAGGGCTTCCGCGTGCCGGCCGACGGGGAGGAATTCGATCCGATCAAGCACGACGTTTATGAAGAGTACACGCCGTTCAGCCACCAGGATTATCAAACCATCGTGGCTCGCATTAAGAAGTTCTCGGCGGGCGGCAAAGCTTGCGTCGTCAGCACACTCAACGGTGACACCAACGTTCCGTTCTTCAAGGAATTCGCCAATGCCGGCTTGACTTCGGAAACGTGCCCCGTCGTTTCGTTCAGCATTTCCGAAGATGAATTCCGCAGTTTGCCAACCAAGGACCTCGTCGGTCATCTCGGTTGCTGGACCTATTTCATGTCGATCAATTCGCCCGAAAATAAAAAGTTCATCGCGGACTTCAAGAAATGGCTCACGACAGCTCCGGCTGGCGTCGAGAAGAACAACCGTGTCACTTGCAGCCCGATGAACCTGTCTCGCATTGGTGTGTATCTGTGGAAACAAGCTGTTGAAAAAGCCGGCTCCTTCGAAGTCGATAAAGTGCGCGAGGCGATGTATGGCCAAAAGTTCAAGGCGCCGACAGGGGAGGTTGTCATGCAAACCAATCATCACCTCAAGAACCCGGTGTTCATCGGTGAAACTTTGGCGAACGGCCAGTTCAAGATCATTAAGTCGCTCGGCGCCGTTCCCGGTGAACCCTGGAGCGCGAAATTCCTGCCCAAACTGTAAATCCAAGACACGGAATTAAGTTTCCAGCCAGGTCCATAATGGTTGGTTCCTCCACGGCAGAGACGGGCGCAGGCAACTGCCCCGCCTCTGCCTGCAAATACAGAAAGCGCCCGTGAGGATTTCGCGAAATAACGCCTCCGCTGTTCCGGCCGGAACCCATGCCGCAAATCGGCTCGTAGCGCAGAGTTGCAGCGGGCTGTATCGCCGATTTGCAATCGGCAGCGCGTCTGCACTTTCTAAAGCGTTTGAACTTGCGGACGGTCTGCGGAATGCAATTCTTCCAAGTAGCAAGGTGAATGTTGCCCCTACCCATGAACCTAAAGGTAGGGCGGCGTTGCTGCGCCGCCTTGGCAAACCCACGATGCTGGCGGCGCAGCAACGCCGCCCTACCGACGCAGTGGTTCATCGGTTCAATGCACGAAATTTTGTTTCGGAGAAGTCTCTCCCCATCCGACCGGGGGAGGGAATCGAGCCTTTGCAATGGCCGGTGCCTGATGGGGCAGCGCGCCCAACGGCCAGGTCTTTTCCCTCGCCCCATCGGATGGGGAGAGGGGCGCTGCAGCTGTCAACTACTGCATTTTTCCGCCGTCGAACGGTGAGCAGAGTGAAACTCTGCGTTACGGGAAATGCCGTATTCAGGCGCAATCATTTTCGCTCTGCATTCATCAGCTTCCTCCTCACTGCGTTCATAGTTGCACGAGCCTGGTCCGCCGCTCCTGGGGCGGATCGGGCTGCTCTTGTCCAGGCGATCATCGGAGAAGAAGGCGATCAGGCCGAGTTGGTCAGCAAACTTTCGGCCTCGAGTGATTCGTTGGTCGGCCAAACTCTGGAAGCTTGGCGCGTCGGGGAAGTCTTCCTTCACGAAGCATCGGATGGCGCCAAGATTCCGTTTCTGCTCGACAAGCAAACTGACGCTGACGGAAAGGCTCGCGCCAATCGCATACTCGACGGCGAACCGCTTCGCGACTCGTCAGGCAAGCCACTTTCGTTCACGGCAACTGATTTGACGGCCGTCGATACCAGCCGCTCCTTGCGGAAGGTCATAAAGCAAACGCTTGATCTAATGGCGTTGAGCAATCCTGATCCTAAATTCCGGCGCGATGCGGCGTCGCGGCTTGGTTTCGAACAGAATCAAGATTATGTTCCCTTCTTCGAATCGCGTCTCGCGACAGAAAAACAGGGTGATGTTCGAAAAGCGCTGGCCGAAGCAATCGCTATCACACAGTTGGCCAGCGATAACGCAGATGCGCGGAAAGCGGCAATTCGCCAGCTTGGCGAATTGCGTTCCATCAGCGGCCAAAACCTTTTGCGGGAGATTTCGGCAAAAGCTCAGGCGAATCCCAAAACCTACGATGCTGAAACACTCGCAGCCGCACGCGCTGCTTTGACTGCGATCGATGAATACATTTTCTGGGGCAACCTCTTCGGGACGCTGTTTCGCGGGCTCAGTTTGGGCGCCGTGCTGCTCATTGCTGCGCTCGGTCTCGCGATCACCTTTGGACTCATGGGCGTCATTAACATGGCGCATGGCGAGGTCATTATGGTGGGCGCGTACGCCGCTTATGTGACGCAGAATATCTTCAAAGCGCGCTTTGGCGAATCAGGCTTCGGCTTCGACATTTATTTTCCAGTCGCATTGGTGGTCGCGTTTGCAGCGTCCGCGTTACTCGGCCTGATCCTCGAGCGCGGCATTATTCGTTTCCTTTATGCGCGGCCACTCGAATCTCTTCTCGCGACGTGGGGCGTCAGCCTGATTCTTCAGCAGATTTTTCGAGCGCACTTTGGCGCGGCGAACGTCTTTGTAGCCTCGCCCAGTTGGCTGCGTGGCGCGTATAGCGTTCATGACGTTCTCTTCGCTTACAATCGAATCTTCGTCATCGGATTCGCGGCGTGCATCGTGTGGTTGACTTATCTCCTGATGACGAAAACGGCTGTGGGGTTGCAAATTCGCGCTGTGATGCAAAATCGCAACATGGCTGCGTGCATGGGCGTCCGCACGAATCGAATGAACATGATTACGTTTGCGTTCGGATCAGGTCTGGCTGGGCTGGCTGGCGCTTGTCTGGCGCAAATCGGGAATGTCGGCCCGAGCCTCGGCCAATCCTACATCGTCGATTGTTTTATGGTCGTCGTGCTTGGTGGGGTGGGGAACATTATCGGAACCGTATCGGCGTCGATCGGTATGGGCATCGGGGACCAGATACTGCAACTGCATGTTCAAGCTGTCCTTGCCAAAGTCTTGGTGCTGGCGGCAGTCATCCTATTTCTGCAATGGCGGCCCGCAGGACTTTTCGTCACGCGCAACCGCGGGCTCGAAGGATAAGCGAACTCGCCGATTCGAAATCCGAAATCCGAAACAAATCCAAATATGTAATGAGTGGATGCTTAAAAACCGAATCCCGTCGGACCGAGCGTCTCGCCTGTCCGGCGCAATCGATTCGCGCGGGCGGGGACAGGCGAGACGCCCTGTCCGACGGCCTTGCGGCTCGCGCAAGCTTGAATTTGTTTCGGATTTCGGATTTCAGATTTCGGATTTTCCCGCGATGAGACGCACACTTTCAAAAGCAGACTACTGGTTCCTGGGGTTGGTTGCCGTAACCGGTCTCGTGATTCTGCCATGTCTCAACGCGTTCCCGCCAAAGGAGAGCTTCTTTCACGTCAGCGACTTCAAAGTCAGTCTTTATGGCAAATACCTTTGCTATGCTGTGCTGGCGCTAAGCGTTGATTTGCTCTGGGGCTACACGGGACTGCTCAGTTTAGGCCAGGCACTCTTCTTTGCGTTGGGCGGTTATGCGCTCGGAATGCATCTCATGCTCATGATTGGTGAACGCGGCGTTTATAAGAGCAAGCTTCCCGATTTCATGGTCTTTCTCGAGTTCCCGGCGAAATACCCGGATACTGCCGGCCTGCCCGCGCATTGGATTCCTTTTTACAACTTTTGGTTCGCGACGGGCGCGGTCATTTGGGTCCCGGCGCTATTGGCATTGGTCTTCGGTTATCTGGCGTTCCGTTCACGAATCAAAGGCGTTTATTTCTCGATTCTAACGCAAGCCTTAACCTACGCAGCCTGCCTGATGTTTTTCCGGAACGACTTTACCTTTGGCGGCAATAACGGGCTGACTGATTTCAAAGATATTCTTGGTCAGAATCTCAATAGCCCTGCAACCAAACGCTGGCTTTTCATTTGTTCAGTGGTGTTGCTTCTACTGACTTTCTTGCTTTGCCGTTGGGTAACCGCGACGAAATTCGGCAAAATCCAGCGCGCCATACGCGACAGTGAAAATCGTGTTCTCTTTTCCGGCTACGCGACAGCGAACTATAAACTGTTCATCTTTGTCCTGGCAGCCGTCATCGCATCGCTTGGCGGCGCACTGTTCGTCCCGCAGGTCGGCATCATTAATCCCAGCGAGATGGCGCCAGAAAAATCGTTGGAAGCTGTTGTTTGGGTGGCCGTCGGTGGGCGGGGCACGTTGGTTGGGCCAATCATCGGAGCAGTCGGCATCAACGCGCTCAAGAGTTACTCGACGCATTCCTGGCCGGAGTACTGGCTTTATATTCTCGGCGCGCTCTTCGTCTTCGTCACCGTATTTCTCCCGAAAGGGATTGCCGGGATCCCAGGACAATTACGCAATTTGAAGAAGCGCATGTCGCGTCCAACAGAGAACATGATCACCGCGCAGGTCAGCACTGCGGATACTAAGACATGACACCACCATCGATCGTAACGCAGACTTTCACTCTGCCGTATCGCAGACTTTCAGTCTGCCGCGCTCCGGCAGAATCGAACGGGCCGGACAACTCGCACGCGTTGCCGACTGCAAGTCGGCGATACAGCAGAGTGAAACTCTGCGTTACGCTTCGCATCAATTCGTAGCCATGGAACACGCGAAGGAATTCATTCTGACGGTCGAGGGGGTCACCAAGACGTTCGATGGTTTCAAAGCGATCTCAGACCTCAACTTCTACATGGATAAAGGGGAGTTGCGCACGATCATCGGTCCCAACGGCGCCGGCAAAAGCACATTGCTCGATTTGATTACGGGCCGCTCGAAACCGGACAAAGGGATGATTGAGTTCGAGAAAGACACCGACCTCACCCGGCTTAACGAATACCAGATCAGCCGTCTCGGCATCGGACGCAAATTCCAAACGCCCTCTGTTTATACGAGCCACACAGTCTACGAAAATATACTGCTTTCGCTTGAAGGCAGCCGTGGAGTGTTTAGTGCTCTGTTCGCTCGAACCACATGCGCACAACGCGACCAAATTCACGAGATTCTCAAAACGGTTGGGCTCGAGGGCAAAGCCAATGACATCGCTGGCGACCTTGCGCATGGCCAAAAGCAGTGGCTCGAGATCGGCATGCTTCTGGCGCAAGACCCAAAGCTGCTTCTCGTCGATGAGCCCACCGCGGGCATGACCGATGAAGAAACGGCGCGCACGGGTGAATTGCTCTTCAGCCTTGTGCCGAAGCACAGCGTAGTCGTGATCGAACACGATATGGTTTTCGTGCGGCAGATCGCCCGAAAAGTTACCGTCCTCCATCAAGGGACCGTCCTGTGCGAAGGGACCGTCGATGAAGTGCAGAACAACCCGCGGGTGATCGAAGTTTATCTGGGCCGCAAACACGAAAGGAAGGCGGCATGAAAGCCCCTCTCCCTATTCGATGGCGAGAGATTCCTCCGAAACACATTTTCGTTTCGCGCCTAGCGCCCATGAACCGGCTGCTGTGGTATGTAGTCCCGGCTTCAGCCGGAGCGATTGCCATCCGCGAATCTTGTTTCGGTGCCAGCCAATGCTGCCGCCTAAAGGCGGGACTACATGCCCTGAGGCTCACGGAGAGGGTTAGGGAGAGGGGCTTTCATGCTTAAAGTTGAACAGATCAGCGTCTCCTACGACGGCTCCCGCATTTTGCGCGACGTCAGTTTCGAAGTGCCCGCGCAGCAACTGGTCTGTCTCATGGGCCGAAATGGCGTTGGCAAATCGACTGCGCTGAGAAGCATTGTTGGCTTGCTCAAACTTGGAAGCGGCTCGATTCGTTTGGACGGCCAGGAAATCACGAGTCTTGCTCCGCCAGATCGCGCTCGGCTTGGAATCGGCTATGTCCCTCAAGGACGCGACATTTTTCCCAATCTAACGGTTCTGGAGAATTTGCGGATCGGTGCAGTCGCACGCGGTCGCAAGCTGAACGGTGAATTAGACCGCGTGTTCCAACTTTTTCCCGTGTTGAAGGAGATGCGCCAACGCAAGGGCGGTGTGCTGAGCGGCGGGCAACAGCAACAGTTAGCGATGGCGCGCGCACTTCTTACTGGACCTAAGCTGTTGATTCTCGATGAACCGACCGAAGGCATTCAGCCTTCGATCATCGATGAGATCGAACAAACGTTGCGAACGATCAGGAGTGAAGGGCAAATGAGCATTTTGCTCGTCGAGCAGTATTTGGATTTCGCGCGCGCACTGGCGGACCGGTTTTACATCATGGACCGCGGCGCCATCGCGGCCAGCGGGGGCGTCCAGGACCTCAATGATGAAGTAATTCGCAAACATTTGACTGTGTAGCCGTGGGTATGCAGCCAAAGTTTCCTTGCCTTTCTATGAAACCTGCGCGGTAGGATAGGCGTCCCGCATGTCCAGCATTTGCGTACGCCAAGACCAAGACAGGATGAGACAGGCGAGACGCGCTGTCCTATGGATTCACGAAATGAGGCGCGCACGATTAATCTGGATTGCGCTTCGGCGAATAGTGTAGCTATCTATGCGGCTAATTTATGAAACAACCATCGACTTATCTGTGCCCAATTGTGCTGGCTGGCTTTCTCTCGCTGCTTCCCACCGCCGTCTTTGCTCACCCTGGACATGGCTTGCACGAGGGCGGCTTGACCCACTGGCTGACCAGTCCGGATCACCTGGCTGTGCTCGCGCTGGCCGGGTTGGCGGCATGGTGCGGCGGAATGCTCGTCAAAGACGCGCGTTACCGGAAGGTCCTCCGGTATGCCGGTTCCGCCGCGGTCGTTTCGGCGGCCCTCCTTTGGAGCTTCAGTGCTTGATGGCGGCGCCTTCGAAAGAGGCATCCCATCCTGAACGGCGCAGCGTCGAGCGAGATTTCCTCGGAGAAGGAAAGCCTCGAAAACGCCCTGCATTAACACACCTCAAATCGCTCTCTTGGAATCGGGAGAGCCTCAATCCTTCGTCTTCGGTTTGTGCAATCTCTTAATGCCAGCTCTGGACAGGCCTGCTTGGAAGTCGATTTCGTCGCCGGACATAGCACGATTACGCGTGCTTGGGCACGCAATCCCCTTAAGCTGCTGACGCCGCGGTCGCGCGGGCCGAGCGTCTGGTCGTACACGAGCAACTTCGGTGGAGGATTTGTGGCTGGCGATTCCGCGCGCCTGAACGTTAGCCTTGGTCGGGGAACGCGCTGTTTTCTCGGAAGCCAAGCTTCCACCAAAGTTTATCGAAATCCTGCCGGACTTCCGTGCACACACACACTTGGCGCCAAGGTCGGAAGCGAAGCCGTGCTCGTTCTTGCGCCCGACCCCATTCAATGTTTTGCCGGGTCCCTCTATGAACAGCGACAAGAGTTTTTCCTGGAAGCTGGCGCGAGTTTGGTTTTGGTCGATTGGCTAAGCGCGGGACGGTTGGCGCGCGGTGAGCGTTGGGCGTTTGGTCGTTTTGAAAGTCGAAACGAAATCTTTGTTGCTGACGAACGGCTGCTCATTGATGCGCTGCGGCTCGACCCATCGGATGGCCCAATCGATTCGCCGTTTCGGATGGGCCGTTTCAATTGCCTCGCCACAGTCGTCGTCGTTGGCGCCGCCGTGCAGGAGTCCGCCAGGCAAATCCTCGATCGTGTCTCTTGTGAACCGGTCTCGCGCCGGGGCGCATTGGTCCAGGCGGCGAGCCCCTTGCGCTCTCCTGCAGCGCAGGTTGCCCAATCTGCTGTTTCGCCGACTGCCCAGCCGGCAGAGCGCGCGCGAATGTCGGTCCCTGAAACGCACGGAAGTTCGCAGGTTCGGCAACCTGCAATACAGCAGACTGGGCAGTCTGCGCTACAGCCCAGCGCTGGCGTTATTCTTCGCATCGCTGGGACGAGCGTCGAACAAGCCGGTGCAGTTCTCGCCAGTCACTTGGGTTTTGTCCGCGATTTGTTGCGCGACGATCCGTGGGCCAGAAAATGGTAACCAACGCAAAGGAACTTTATGCATTTGTCTCCGCGGGAAATTGACAAGCTGCTTTTGCACAACGCCGGCGTGGTGGCGCAAAAACGCCTCGCCCGTGGCCTGCGTTTGAACCACCCGGAAAGCGTCGCTCTCATTGCCACGCAATTGCTCGAATTCATCCGCGATGGGAGATCGGTTGCCGAACTCATGGATCTCGGCCGACGCTTCCTTGGCCGCAACCAAGTGATGCCAGGCGTGCCGGAAATGATCGCCGAGGTTCAGGTCGAAGGCACGTTTCCTGATGGAACGAAGCTGGTCACCGTTCATCACCCAATTGCGGCCGAGAATGGCGATCTGTCACTGGCGCTTTATGGCAGCTTCTTGCCGGTGCCGGACATTGCTGTTTTCGCTGCGAAAGCAACGGAAACGGACGCCACGCCCGAACCGGGAGCTATGGAAATCAAGGACGGCGAACTGGTCCTGAACGAAGGCCGTGCGTCCATAACACTCGCAGTCACAAACCTGGGTGATCGGCCCGTTCAAGTGGGCAGCCACTATCACTTCGTCGAGACGAATGCTCAATTGAAGTTCAATCGAGCCAAAGCGTACGGAAAGCGTCTCGACATACCTGCCGGAACCGCTGTTCGATTTGAGCCTGGCGAAACCAAGACCGTAAACCTTGTCGAAATCTCTGGTCAGCGCGTCATTCGCGGCGGCAATAATCTGGCCAGCGGTCCAGTCACCGAAGCCGGGCTTGAAGCAACGTTGGCGCAAGTGAAAGCCAGAGGATTTTCACATCACGAGGATTGAACGAGGATTGATTATGGCTCACCGAATGAAACGCTCGCATTACGCCGATATGTTCGGTCCCACGACCGGCGATAAGGTCCGTCTTGGCGACACGTCGCTCGTGCTCGAAGTGGAACACGACTTTGCCGTGTACGGCGACGAGTGCAAATTTGGCGGCGGCAAAGTGCTGCGCGAAGGCATGGGGCAAGCCGCCGGTGTTGGGCAAGATGAAGCGCTCGATGTCGTCATCACGAACGCATTGGTCGTCGATTACACGGGAATCTTCAAAGCAGACATCGGCATCAAGAACGGCTTGGTCTCAGGCATTGGCAAAGCGGGCAATCCTGACGTCATGGCCGGTGTCACAGCAGGCATGATCGTCGGTGTGACGACGGAAGTGATCGCCGGCGAAGGTTTGATTCTCACCGCGGGCGGGATCGATTCGCACATTCACTACATCTGTCCGCAACAGGTTTTCGAAGCGTTAAGCAGCGGCGTCACCACATTCGTTGGCGGCGGCACTGGACCAGCCGTCGGGACATGCGCGACGACTTGTACGCCAGGCGGCGGCCACGTGCGCTTGATGCTCGAAGCCACGGATTCGCTGCCGATGAATTTCGGATTTACTGGAAAGGGGAACACTGCGTTGCCGCACGGTTTGGCCGAACAAATCCTCGGCGGGGCGATTGGTTTGAAATTGCACGAAGATTGGGGCACGACACCGGCGGCAATCGATTGCTGCCTGCGCGTTGCCGACGAACACGACATCCAGGTAACGATTCACACCGATACGCTGAACGAATCGGGTTTCGTCGAAGCCACCATCGAAGCGTTTCGAGGCCGGGCCATTCACACGTACCACTCGGAAGGCGCCGGAGGCGGGCACGCGCCGGACATTATCCGCATTTGCGGCGAGAGCAATGTGCTCCCGAGTTCCACCAATCCGACTCGCCCTTACACGGTCAACACGATTGACGAGCATCTCGATATGTTGATGGTCTGTCATCACCTCGATCCGAATTTGCCCGAAGATGTGGCGTTCGCCGAAAGCCGCATTCGAGGCGAAACGATCGCCGCTGAAGATATCCTTCATGACTTGGGCGCGATCAGCATGATGAGTTCGGATTCGCAAGCCATGGGCCGAGTTGGGGAAGTCATTACGCGCGCGTGGCAGACGGCCGACAAGATGCGTCAACAGCGCGGGCGCTTGCCTGCCGAGCAAGGGCCGAATGACAATCTCCGCATCAAACGTTACATCGCCAAATACACAATCAACCCGGCGATCTCGCATGGCATGGGGCATTTGATCGGATCGGTGGAAGTCGGCAAGCTCGCGGATCTCGTCCTTTGGAAGCCGGCGTTCTTTGGCGCGAAGCCAGAGATGATCATCAAGGGCGGTTTCATTGCGTGGTCGCAAATGGGCGATCCGAATGCGTCGATCCCGACCCCGCAACCGGTCTTAGCGCGACCGATGTTCGGTGCGTTCGGCGGGGCGCCAGGCCCGATCTCCATCGCATTCGTCAGCCGCGCTTCCCGCAACAATGGCATTGCCGGCAGTTACGGCTTGAAGAAGCGCGTGGAAGCAGTCCGGGATTGTCGCAAACTCACCAAGCAAGACATGAAATGGAACGATGCGACTCCGAAGATCACCGTCGATCCGGAAACGTACCAAGTAATGGCGGACGGAGAATTGCTCGTGTGCGAACCGGCCAAAACCTTGTCACTGGCGCAGAGATACTTTCTGTTTTAGACACCCGTGGTGGAGCGTGTAACAATGACTGGTAAGAACCAATTCCGATCATAATTCGTTTCGGCAATTCCAAACGAGTTTTGTCCCGAAGGGACTGCGTGAGGATAGCCCGGCGTTTTAACGCCGGGACCGTGACGAACGACACACAAGTCCCGAAGGGACGGCTGAACAGTTGATTCTCAAATGCGTTTCAATCGTCCCTTCGGGACTCGAACTCATCGTGATTCCGGTCCCGGCGTTAAAACGCCGGGCTATTCTCGCGCAGTCCCTCCGGGACAAATGTCTGCGCGCGCTTGGGGCACTGGCGGTCCGAATAACCGAAACCAATCTCAATGACCGAGACATCCGACTGGCTGCTCTGGCAATTGGCGGACTCCGCTTTTCCAACCGGCGGTTTCGCCCATTCCGGCGGCCTCGAAGCGGCTTGGCAGCAGGGCGAAGTTGGTTCACGCGCGGAGGCGAGCGACTTTATGAAGACGAGCCTCAGCCAATTAGGTCACAGCGCTGTGCCGTTGGTGGTCGCAGCGCATCGCACACCCGCGAACTTTGCTAAGTTGGACGTGTTTTGTGATCGATTGTTAAATAATCATGTGGCGAAGCGCGCCAGCCGTCTGCAAGGGCAAGCGCTACTGATCGTTGCCCAGCGGAGTTTTCCGAAACCCGCGCTGGATGAATTGCGGCGGAACGCGCTCGATCAACAGGTGCCAGGTCATCTGGCTCCGGTCTTCGGCGTCGTTACGCGATGTCTTGAAATTGACGATGCATCCGCCGTTCGGTTGTTTCTCTTTCTTGCGTTGCGGAGCGTCATTGCGAGCGCCGTGAGGCTTGGCATATTCGGGCCAATGGAAGCGCAAGCCCTCCAGTTTCAACTAACGCCCTACGCGGAACGCGCCGCTTCGCTGAGCATTAACAGGCCGTTGTCAGAGATCGCCCAAACCGCGCCGCTTCTCGATCTGTTCCAAGGAGCGCACGACCGTCTTTATTCACGACTTTTTCAAAGCTAAACAAGTATGAACCACCAACACCACCAACAACAACACGGTCCGCATGGCCACACGCACGAGCATCTCGATCATCCGGGTCACTTCCACGAACGAGTCATGCCGCTGGAACGCGATTTCAGCCGACGCGCGTTTACCGTTGGCGTGGGCGGCCCAGTGGGAAGCGGAAAGACCGCGCTCATGCTTGCGCTTTGCCAGCGCCTGCGGGACCGCATGCGATTGGCCGCTGTGACAAATGATATTTTTACCAAGGAAGACGGTGAATTCCTGATTCGGCATCGCGCCCTCGAACCAGAGCGAATCCGCGCCGTGGAAACAGGTGGTTGTCCACACGCCGCTATTCGCGAGGATATTTCGGCGAATTTGCTGGCGCTGGAAGAATTGCACGGGCAATTTGGTCCGGAGATTCTCCTGATCGAATCCGGCGGCGATAATCTGGCGGCGCACTTCAGCCGCGAACTCGCCGATTACACGATCTATGTGATCGACGTGTCCGGTGGAGACAAGATTCCTCGCAAGGGCGGTCCTGGCATCACGCAATCCGATTTGCTTGTAATTAATAAGACCGATCTCGCGACCGCTGTCGGAGCTGATCTTGATGTCATGGCGCGCGATTCGCGCAAGATGCGAGGGAATGGGCCATTTGTTTTTGCGCAGGTTAAACATGGCGTAGGTGTGGACGAGATCATCGATCATGTGCTCCATACCTGGCAACATGCGCATGGCATTGCGCACGCGCATTAGGTTTGACCACAAAGAACTCGGAGATCTTTGACCGCGGATAACGCCGATGCACCCGGATTACCGAGCTATTCGTGTCTTTTCATCCGTGTGATCTGTGTAATCCGCCGTCAATTCGGTTGCGATTCACCGCTGGGTTCTTTGCGGTCAATCTTTCGCATTAGTCTTGGCTGGCGATCCACACGCGTTTCGTCGCGGTGCCGGCGCTTTCTTGCGCGCGCTGCGGCGATTCTGTAGCGTCTTGAAATGCACCACGCTTTGAGAATCCAAAATCCGTTCGAGGTTGTGTTGTTGATCTTGGCGTCGATCGGTTTTAGTTGCGTCCAGAGCGTCTGCGCAGCCGAAGCGACTCCGGTTGATTACGCTAAATACATTCAACAGCTTGAGAGCGCGGTTGAACACGAGGTGAACCGGCGAAATCTGAGTGGCGTTTCCGTCGCGTTGGTCGATGACCAACGCATCGTTTATGCCAATGGCTTCGGTTACGCCGACAAGTCGCGGCGGCGTCCCGCGCGTTCCGACACGGTTTATCGCGCCGGTTCGATTTCCAAGCTCTTCGCCGCGATGGCCACGATGCAGCTTGTCGAACAAGGACGCCTTGAGCTTGATCAACCAGTCACAACGTACAATCCCGATTTCCGCATCGTCATCCCGTTTGA
This sequence comes from Verrucomicrobiota bacterium, assembly GCA_016871515.1. GTDB lineage: Bacteria > Verrucomicrobiota > Verrucomicrobiia > Limisphaerales > SIBE01 > SIBE01. Next base: position 34,552 of record VHDE01000015.1, on the reverse strand, counting down.
AAACGTGAAGCCGATTACTCTGAGGCAATTGCTCTGTCACCGCTCCGGTATGATTCGCGAAGCCCCGGTCGGCGGTTACTTTGACGACTCGGAGCCGGGAACCGACAACACAGTAGCGAGCTTGGCCTCCTGCGTCTTGGTTCATCCTCCCGATAGCCAAACCAAATACTCCAACAGCGGGATTACCATCGTTGGCCGAGTGGTCAGCAAAGTCTCGAAGTTGCCGTTTGAAGAGTGCGTCCAGCAACGGTTGCTCCATCCAATCGGCATGCGGAATTCCGCATTTCTCTTGAGGTCCGAATTGAAGGGGAAACTCGCCAAAGGCTACTTACCCGTCGCGGCCGATGGTGGAGGATTTCATGAGATCGAAGCGCCGCAATTCGAGTTCGGGATTTTGCCAGCTGGCAATCTTTATACGACGGTCGAAGATCTCGCCCAGTTCTTGCGTTTTCTTTTCGCACACGGACGGAGGGAAGGTTCGCAATTGCTCAGGCCTGAAACGTTGGAGGAAATGTTCACGCCGCAGCTGACGAAGAGTACGAATGGTTTCGGGTTGGGCTTCAGCGTCGGCTCATTTCGCGGGCACAAAGCGGTCAGTCATATGGGTGCGGTCTACGGGTTCACTTCAATATTGACCGCAATTCCGCAACATCGAATCGGGGTCGTCGTTTTGTCGAACGACGATATCGCCGTAGGTCCAGTGCGCAAACTGAACAGTTTGGCATTGTCTTTGATCCTCGAAGCGAAACTCAACGAGAAGCCGCCGACGCCTCCGGTGAAATTGCCACTGAAGCAGAAGGAACTCGCCGAGTTCGCGGGCGATTATGAATCCGAAAGTTTTTGGGCTAGATTGGACGCGAGTGACGGGATCGTGAAAGCGAACATTTCGAATCAGCGAATGACGCTAACGCCGGTCGCGCCGCTGAGATTCCAGGCTGAAGGTCGCTTGGTTTATGATGCGCCATTTGTGTTTGAACGCGAAACGGCCGGGCGCATCGATAACTTCTCCGCGCTCGGCCAAAGATTCCGTCGCGTCGATCCCCGCGCAGCGACGAAGATTCCGGAAGCGTGGAAGAAGTTCCTTGGGCATTACGGACCAGGTTTTATTCCGCTCATCATTTCGGCAAAGCACGGGCATCTCTACGCGATGACGGAGAATGAATACGACAATCGCCTCACGCCCCTCAATCAAACCGTGTTCAAGATGCCGCCCGGTCTTTATATCGACGAACAGCTCGTGTTTCAGTTGGACACGCGAGGCAAGGTCCACAGGGCCGTATTAGCGAACATGACTTTGCGAAGGCGCCGCTGAGGTAGGACAGTGCGTCTCGCCTGTCCCGCGCCTGGTGTACGCAAATGCTCGGACCGGCGGGACGCCTGTCCTACCAGGCGGTGCGGTGAACACATTTTGAGCACACTCATCCGACCGGATAATGCCTGGCTGCTTTGGGCCGTGATGCTGGTGGGCGTGGCCCTCTGCATTTATCTGGAGCAAACGCGCAAGTGGGCAGCCAAAATCAGCGGGCCTGTTCTGGCCATCGTCAGCGCGATGTTCTTGTCCAATGCGGCGCTGATGCCGACCGCTTCGGTCTCGTACGATGTGGTCGATGATTACTTAGTGCCGGTGGCGATTCCGTTGCTTCTGTTTCGCGCCAATGTCGCGCGCATCGTTCGCGAAAGCGGACCGCTCTTTCTCGCGTTTCATTGCGCGAGTCTTGGAACAATCATCGGGGCGTTTGCGGCGGCCTTTTTGTTTCGAGGTCATGTGGAACGCGTGGCTGAAGTAGCGGGCATTATGACGGGCAGTTACATCGGAGGCGGCGTGAATTTCGCGGCTATCAAGAACACGTATCAACTGAGCTCGAACCTGGCGAATCCCTTAATGGTGGCCGACAACCTCATCATGGCCGGGTTTTTCGCAATCATCTTCGCGATTGCCGGAAGCAAATTCTTTCGGCGCCATTTTCCGCATCCTCATTCGCTGGACAGCGGCGGGACCGAGAGCCAAGCCTTGGCAGCCGCGTTTTGGCAGCGCAAAGAGATTGCTTTGCTCGACATCGCCAAAGCGTTGGCGATCGCCTTTGTGATTGCGGCAGTGTCGGTCAAACTTTCTGGCGTGATTAAGGCAAGCTCGGAATCGAAATTCGTTCACTCGATCTTTGGAAATGCCTACGTGCTGATTACAGTTATCACGGTGACAATGACGACTCTCTTTCACCGGACGCTGGAGCGCATTCATGGGACGGAAGAGTTGGGAGTCTTCTTGCTTTACCTATTCTTCTTTGTGATCGGTTTGCGAGCAAACCTTTGGGAAGTGCTGGGCAATGTGCCGGTCCTCTTTTTGTTCTGTGTGGTGATGGCGGTCTGCAATCTGGCGGCGGCTCTCGCGCTGGGCCGGCTCTTTCGGCTGAACCTCGAAGATGTGCTCCTCAGCGTCAACGCGACTTTGGGAGGCCCTCCGACGGCGGCAGCCATGGCTATCACGATGGGATGGCCGAAACTCGTGTTGCCTGGACTTCTCGCCGGCCTGTGGGGATATGTGATTGGGACATTTATCGGCATTGTTCTGACGGAGGTGTTGCTGCGGATATTGTGATGCAGCACTCTCTTGTGAAACCTGAAGGCAGGACAGTGCGTCTCGCCTGTCCAAATCTTAAGGTGCAGCATGACAGGCGGGACGCGCTGTCCTACCGGGTTCATGGTCCCAGTGCGGGTCAAGGAGTGAAACTCTGCGCTGCGAGGAAGATGCCCTCTAGGATCGATTAACGTTCAAAGATTCTTGCCGTTGCTGCGGTTCTTAGGTTAGAGAGAGCTGACATGCCTCGAATTCTCATGCCGATCGGTGATGGGTCGGAAACGCTCGATACCTTTTATGCGTACTATCGGCTCCCGGAAGACGGATTCGAGGTTGTGACAGCGGGCCCGGAAGCCCGCCTTTATCACACGGTGCAACATGAAATTCCGCCCAACCCTGATGTGCCGTGGGACATTACTCAGGAACGCCCGAGTTATCATTTGCGAGCCACGGCGGCTTTCCGTGATCTTCGTGCGGAGGAGTTCGCAGGCCTTTTTGTTTCGGGCGGACGCGCGCCCGAATATCTCCGCTACAACAAGAATCTCCTGCGCTTGACGCGCGAAATTGCTGCGGCTGGCAAACCGATCGCGTGTCTTTGCCATGGCATCGAGATTCTCAGCGCTGCCGATTGTGTTCGAGGCAAACGGGTGACGACGGTGCCAAAGTGTGCGCTCGACGCGGAACAAGGCGGCGCCACGTATGTCGATCAGCCTGTAGTTGTCGATGGGCTTCTCGTGACCGCGCGGGGCTATCAGGATAATACGGAGTTGCTGCGCGAGTTTATTCGGCTGTTGAAAACCAGGTAACGCGAGGTTCACTCTGCTCTGGAGTTTGGATATTTTGATAAACTAAGCGCATCCATCCCAAACGTGAATTTGGCTGTTCTCCCGGAGGGAGATTTGACAATCGCCCGGCAGTTCACTGCCGGGTTGCGGTTCGCGATTGCAATTAGTCCCGCAGGGACGGCTGAATGGGCGCATGTCCCGCGTTGAAGAAACATCGGAATGTATATGACCAGAAATATCTGTGGGATTAATTCGGCCGTCCCGTTCGGGACTTTCGGTTCATGCTCTTCGCCTCCCGGCGTTGAAACGCCGGGCTACCATCAGGTTCTCCCTGCGGGAGAAGACTCAAGCAGTCGATACGGCAGAGTAAAACTCTGCGTTCCGGAAGCCGCAATGAATCCGGCGATCTCGAAGTATCGATGAAACAATCTGCTGATATTGACCGCATCACGGAGCGCGCGACTGAATCCTTGACGCGACGTGGCCGTTATCTCGTTCTCGCCGCAGCATTTCTCGGTTGGATGTTCGCGGGCGTCGAAATGTCGATCATGGTCCCAGCGACACGGCCGGCAATCCAGCACTTCCTCTCGCAGCCCGCAGCATCGCTGGCTGGAGCGACAGGTGCGGTTCATTTCGAAACAAGCGCAGACAAATGGCTTTCCTGGTTCGTTACGGCGTTCTTGCTCGGTGGTGCGCTGGGCGGCGTCGTTTTTGGCTGGTTGGGTGATCGAGCTGGCCGAGTGAAGGCGATGGGCTGGAGCATCCTCTGTTATTCGGGTGTGACTGGGCTGAGTTATTTCGTGACAACCCCTGAGCAATTGCTGGTCTTGCGGTTCATTGCCTGTCTCGGCATTGGAGGCATGTGGCCTTCTGGTGTGGCGTTGGTGGCTGAAGCGTGGCCGAGCGTTTCGCGGCCAGTGCTGGCGGGATTGATCGGGTCGGCGGCGAACGTCGGTTTCCTGATCCTTGGCATTATGATGTTTTACTTTCCGATCACAAAGGAAACGTGGCGTTGGGTCCTCTTGTTTGGCGGAACTCCTTTGTTTCTCGGGTTGCTCGTGCTTTGGATTGTTCCTGAATCGCCGCGTTGGCTCGAAGCACGCGACCGCGCAAGCGCACTGATGACATCGCCCGTGATCGAAGTCTTTCGACCGCCGTTGCTCCGGCTGACGTTGCTGGGGATTGCGCTCGGAACGATTCCGCTGCTGGGCGGATGGGCTTCAGGACAACGTTTGGTCCCGTGGGCGGGACAAGTCGCGGACCAACTCGGCTTGGCTAACTTGAAGGCGGTCACACAAACCTTCCATTCGTCCGGAGCGGTCATCGGTTCGCTATTGGGAGGATGGATCGCCAGCCGGCTCGGCCGCCGCCGAAGTTACTTTCTGATCAGCCTTGGTTCGCTGGCCTTGAGCGCTTACATCTTCTTACGTGTGAAGCCGAATGACCCACAATTTGTTTGGACAGTCTTCGCACTCGGTTTGGTCAGCACCAGCTTCTTTGGGTGGCTGCCGTATTTTCTACCCGATCTGTTTCCGACATCGGTGCGCGCCACAGGAACGGGTGTCTCCTTCAATTTTGGCCGCATCCTTTCGGCGGTGGCGCTGCTATCTTCGACAGCGCTGAGTGAGCTGTTTCGCGGGGACATTTCTAAGATGGGCGCGACAACGAGTTTGGTGTATGGCTTCGGTCTAGTCGTTGCATGGTTCATTCCCTCGGCTCAGGAATTGAAGACACACCGAGGTTCGCAAAGGTCATGAGCTTGGCCGCAGTGGGAGGGAGTTCTCCGCCGCACTCCGAACTGATTTAGCACAAATTGCCGGCGCTCTTACGAGACGCCGCTACAAGGTGTGAACGGCGTTCTTGACGCTGTGCGCGTTGCTGTCGAGACTTCGGCTTTGGCTCCCGAACAATCGAGCAATTCTGTTATGAAGACCACCGATCCACACGGCTGGCATGCTTTTCACTTCGGCCGGAAATTTGCCAGTTCCCCAGGCTTCAATCCAGACCGGCTCTTTGACGGGCCGAACAAGGAATGCTGCGTGATGTTTGCAGATTTCTGCAGCTTCACGGCTTTCGCGCGCGCGACCGAGGACATCAAAGTCATGGAGAAATTGCTGACGTGCTTTTTCACACAGGCCCGCAAAATAATCCATCGCAATTCCGGAATGCTCTATCAGATTGTCGGCGATTCGGTGGTGGCGGTGTGGGGATTGCATGCGCCGAACGGCGCGATGGCAAAATCGATTTTGCAAACAGCTGCGGACCTGGTCGAGGTAACACGGCACGTGGCGGATGAATGGCAGTCACACATCGACCTGCTGATCAGACCGAAGGGTTTGCGGCTCGGTTTGTCCAAAGGCTCGGTAATGGTCATTCGACGCGACGGTGTTTATCCGGGTTTATTGCCTTTTGGAAATCCAATCAATCTTGCAGCCCGTCTGGAAAGCGCCGCCGAACCGAACCAACTGATTTGCTCGAATGCGGCTTATCGCGAGATTGAGGAAGCAGGCGCAAGTTTGAACTTTGAACCTTACCGAGGCGAATCGGACGACGGTTATTTGGACGCCAATAATTTCGGTCCACTCAAGGCCTGGGTGCTGAACCTTGGCGGTCATTCTTGAACACAAAGCGCGCCAAGATCGCTAAGGCATGCGCGCTAACTGGAGCGTTCGGAAAGTGGGCGTAGATGGACAATCGTGGCGCCCCATCCGCCGAACGCCGCGCCAGCCAACGCAAAGGATTTTACTTCCGGCAGCTTGCTAAGAATCGCATGGACGCTGCGCCGCAGGTTGCCGATTCCTTTGCCGTGAATAATGCGGACGCGCAGAATTCCCTTCTCTCTGCATGCTGCTAAGTAATCCGGGATGAGTTCCTTGATCTCCGTTGGTCTGAATGTGTGCAAGTCTAGCGCGCCATCGATTGGCAGTTCGATTGGATCCTGCTCTTCAGAGTTCATAGATGAGCCTAAAAACCTTCCGTTACTGTAGTGATCTATACTGTTTCTCGAAATAGATTTCCGGAAAGGTGGGGCAAACCTGCATGCGTGTTTAGCGCAGCGCCGACTTGCAGTCTGCCGTATCGCCGACTTGCAGTCGGCAGACCGTCCGCACGTTCCAGGACGCTCGAACGTGCGGGCGATCCGCAGAATACAATTCCGCGATACAGCAGACTGCAAGTCTGCGCTGCGATGAATGCAGACGCGCTATACACGTTCAGCGCGGCAGCGCTTCCCTGCCTTTCCGGAAATCTATTTCGTGAAACAGTACAAGCACGAAAGCCGCCGAACCACATCACTTATAATTTGCTCTTCGTCGCAGCGGCGACTAAAAGCAAATCGTGCTCGTGAACTAAACCAAGGCACTTTGGAAACAGCATTATGTTTGGCGATATTAAGAACACTCAAGGCGAACGATTGGATTACACATTTCATCCTGGACGCGATGGATCAACGGATATCGTTGTGATCGGTCATGGCGTTACCGGAAACAAGGATCGGCCATTCGTCGTGGCGCTGGCGGAAGGGCTGAGCCGCGCAGGAATTCCAGCGTTGCGCTTTTCCTTTGCGGGAAATGGCGCGGCCGGCGGCCGATTCGTCGATTCAACGATTAGCAAAGAGGTCAGCGATTTGGGCTCTGTTCTCGATCGACTGCAAGGGTATCGCATTTGTTACGCGGGCCATAGCATGGGCGGCGCGGTCGGTGTGATCCGCGCCAGTCAGGACGCTCGCATCCGGTTGCTCGTGTCGCTGGCTGGCATGGTCCACACGAAAGCGTTTGCCGAACGCGAATTTGGCGCCGTCAAACCCGGTGAAGGTTTCATGTGGGATGAACCGAGCTGCCCGCTCTCGCACGCGTACATGGACGACATGGCAAAGATAGGAACAGTCGTGAACCTTGGGCAAACAATTCGTGTTCCATGGCTTCTGGTTCATGGAACGGAAGATGACGTGGTGCCGATCCAGGATTCGCACGACATTATCGCCAGAGCAAATCAACCCAAGCAGCTCATCGAGTTCAAAGGCGCCAATCATGTGTTTGCCGGTGAGTTCGCTGCCAAGATGGTGGACGCGGTAGTGGGTTGGATTGATAAATCGTTCAAAGAGTTGCAATGAGATCACTGGTGAACTGGTTACATGGTTGAACCGTTACATAAGTTACATCGAGGCAACCGTGTAACCTTGCAACCCTGCAACCTTGTAACGATTTAACCTTGCAACTTGTTTGGATGTGACCATGGCCACGCAATTTGATTACGACGTCGCTGTCATTGGAGGCGGGAGCGGTGGTTATGCCGCAGCTCGCACCGCTGCCCAAGCGGGGTTGCGGACGGTCGTTATTGAAGGTGGAAAGGAAGTGGGGGGGCTTTGCATCTTACGCGGGTGCATGCCCACGAAGGCGCTCTTGTATGCGGCGGATGTTCTGCACCTCGCGCGCGACGCCCCAAAATGGGGAATTCATGCGCAGGAGATCAAATTTGACTTTGCCCGCGTCGTCGCCCGCAAGGATGCGCTGATCAAGGAATTCGCTGATTACCGTTTGGAGCAACTGAGCCAAGGCCGGTTCAAATTCATTCGTGCCCTGGCGCGGTTTCATAATGAACAAACACTGGAATTGAGCAATGGCGAGATGCTCACCGCCAAGCACCTCGTCATTAGCACTGGTTCGGTCGTTTCCAAACCGCCGCTTCCCCAACTCCGCGAGCTTGGCTATCTCACCAGCGACGAAGCGCTCTCGCTGTCCGCACTTCCCAAGTCGCTCATCGTTCTTGGCGGCGGCGCCGTCGCTGTGGAATTCGCGCAATTCTTTTTGCGGTTCGGCGTGAAAGTGACGCTCGTGCAGCGGAGCGGGCATGTGCTTCGCGATTTCGATCTCGATGCCGCGCTCGAGCTCGAGAAAGTTTTTTGCCGGGAAGGAATGAAACTTTTCCATAACACGAAGCTTACTGACGCGTCGCGTTCGGGTGATTTGAAACGGGTTTGTTTTCTCTGCGAGGGAAAGGAGCGAACCTTGGAAGCCGAAGAGATCCTATTTGCTTTGGGTCGCAGTCCAAACACAGCGGGCCTTCAGTTGGAAAAAGCTGGGGTCTCCGTAGATCAAGGGCGTATTCTGACCAATCAAAACATGCAAACGAGCGCCGCTCACATCTTTGCGGCAGGCGACTGCGCGGGCCCGCACGAGATTGTCCATCTTGCCGTTCAGCAAGGCGAAGTGGCGGCGCACAACATTGCTTATCCGAAACGGCCGCGAGCGATGGACTATCGGTTGCTGACCAATATCATCTTTACTGATCCGCAAGTTGCGTTTGTCGGCTTGACGGAGAAGGATGCACAATCGATGGGCATCCCATACTTAAAGGCCAGCTATCCTTTCAATGACCATGGCAAGTCGTTGATCATGGAAGCACGGGATGGTTTCGTGAAGTTGCTGGCGGACCCGCAAACGGGCGAAATTCTCGGCGGTTGTGTGGTTGGGCCGATGGGAGGAGAACTGATCCATCAGATTATCGCCGCCATGCACAAACGAATGACCGTGCACGAACTGGCTGTCATGCCGCACTACCATCCGACTCTGGCGGAGATTTGGACTTACCCGGCGGAAGAACTGGCCGCGCAGATTTCGGCGGCGTAGGACAGGCGTCTCGCCTGTCTGTCAATTAATGTGAAACTTTAGCTGCTGCCAAACAGAGGGCTCTAATAGCAATTGCGCACCGATCTGGCCGAGACAGGCGAGACGCCTGTCCTGCTCAGCGTTTCGAACGCTTCACATTCATCGAGAGAATGCTTACGCCATGCGTGATGGCGCCGCTGCCTCCGGTAATGACGCGCCGGACGGGCAGGCCGGTTTCCGGGTCCACCTTTAACGGCGGATCAGACATTTTCTGTTGCACCTCGAATCTTCGCGGTTTGACTTTGGGATCTTTGGGAATGGTTTCGTATATGTAGGTTGCCATAGCGTCAGTTATTTCTCTGATTTAACGTGGCTAGCAAATCTTGCCAACCAATTTGCTAAGGGTCTCTCGCCGATGCCAAAATCGGGGCTGTCACCGATAGCATAGTTGCTGCCCGGCGGCTAGATTTTCCTGGTCGGTTTTGTGTTGGAATATGCACCTCTCACACCTTTGTCGGCACATTCGCGCGCTCAAATCTCACAGCGCCAGGCAACCTGAAATTCGGACCCGACGGAAACTTGTATGTGGCCAGTCAGGTCGTTTTGGAGCGGTCGCAGCGTGGACAGGTCTTGCGCTACAACGGCGCGAACGGGCTTTTCCAGGATTATTTCGTCGCAGCTGGCTCAGGGGGCTTAAGTCACGCCGTCGATCTCGCCTTTGGAGTCGACGGAGTGTGGTCATCCGCTGGCCAAGCGAGTGCGCTCATTACATGCTGCAAACCTCCTCGTCCTTGTCTTGGTGCGAGTGGATGACGGTGACCAATAATCCGGCCGTTGCAGGAAAGGATTGCCTGGTTATGGACAGCCTTTCGGCCACACCGCGCTTTTATCGTTTGGCTAAGCCATAGGCCGCGAGCGATATTCCTCCGGAAGATGCACGTTGGCGGAGTTCGGTTACCCCTGCTTCTACCTCCGCGCGCGGCAGATTCCCGGCACTTAACGTTGTGTCACTCAATCCCAACAACCGCTCGTAGAAGGTGATCCCCCAACACAGGACCCGCCCATCATACGCCGCGCTTTCAAGAATGGCGAAGAGTTGATCTTCAGCTCTTGCAAAATCACCGAGGCGCTCGTAATGCTGCATGAGCGTGGCTCGAGTCGCCGCCGGAACAACGGCATCTCCACAAAGCGCAACCAACTCTTCAATGGAGGGGGCGAACGAAGGCACTTCAACGCCGTCCTCAGCACGAAGACGCGTTTCCAATAGAAGGTTGAGCGCTTTAAGATAGCAAGCTTGGCTTTGCCCCTTCCGTCCCTGGGCGGCGTGAAGAGCAGCCGCTTCCTTAAGCAAAGCAACCAGCAAGAAGCATTTGTCCCGCACGACTTGAGTCGGTTCTCCAGCCACAATGCGGGCCATCAATTCAGTCTCCGAAAGTTGCGCGACAGCTTCAGCGCCTGAGCCGACCAGTTTCGCGAATTCTTTATCCAGCACGGTCTCGGCCTCGCCATACTGTCTGGCCCTGCTTAAAGAGGCAATCCGCGCCAATGCCTGGATAAACTGCTCGATCATCCGCAATATGTAATCTCGACGAATCATGGACTTGTCTCCGTGAACCGGATGGCAGCGCGGCGGACTGGACTAACGCATCGAATTCCGCGATGTCAGCCACACCTATCGGAGAAGCTAGGAATGGCAGTTCCGATTTGCATCCGCCGCAACGCGCTGGCCGCGCCAAGACATCATACTGAATCCGATTTCGCTTTCCACAACTCGGACACGCGATTACGACACCTCGATCGTCTCATGCTGCAGTCATAGCTAACCCTAAAGCCAGCCCGCCATTAAGCAAGCGACATGGCCGACGCTAGGTACGCTCGGCGGGCGCGACGCTCTAATTTTGAGGCGTAAGGCGGGAATACTTCAGAGCCTCGTCACCTCGGCTGCGACGACCTGATTGATTCTAAAACACGGTCTTAGCACTCACTACGAGCCAGCTTGGTTAGCAGAAGCAAAGAGCGGCAGCCGAATGATGACCGCGGTGCCGCTTCCTTCTGCGCTTTGCAATTCGATCTGGCCGCCGTGTAGTTCCACGCAACGCTTGACCACGACCAAACCTAATCCCGTCCCCGGCAGGTGCCCAACGTTCCGTCCTCGATTAAAAGCGCTGAAGACCCGTTCCAGGTCGGATGCAGGAATACCGAGGCCTCGATCGCGGATTTCAGACACCGCGTCGCTGCCTGCGCGGGAAAGATCAAATTCGACGGGCGAACCAGCCGCGGAATATTTGACCGCATTGGACAAGAGGTTCGACAGAATGTGCCGCAGCAGTCCTTCATCACCGCACGCCCGGGCTTCGGGCAATTCGGATCGGAGGCGGATTGGACAACGATCATCGGTTGCCGAAAGCATTTCGTCGGTGACACGCTGGCAAAGCATAGGCAAATCGAGGTCGGCGGGATCAAATTGCAACTTGCCCGCTTCCATACGCCCGAATAGGAGCACCGTCTCCATCATACGCGCCATGCGGCGCGTGGACTGCTGAATGGCCTGGAGGTATTCGACACGAGCGGCTTCGTCGATTTTGTGAAAGTATCGGTCCAGGATTTCCGCCGAAGAAAGAATCACCCCGAGCGGCGTCCGAAATTCATGAGATACCATCGAAACAAAGTTGCTCTTGAGCTGGCTGAGTTCGCGTTCGCGCGCCAGCGCCTTAAGCAACTCTTCCTCGGCCTGCTTCCGTTCGGTGATATCCACGGAGGCCGAGAGCAAACAAGGCACTTGATCAATTTCGATGAGATCGGCAGACAACAAAAGGATTCTCTTGGCGCCAGAACGCACACTGAAAGTCGCTTCGACGTTTCGGATCGACCCTTTGTCACGAAGCGTTTTGAAAAACGCATCGCGCGCCGGCGAGTCTTCGAAGAAGCCAAGCTCGACCCACGTGCGTCCGATCACTTCGGCTCGCTCGTAGCCAGCCACGCGGAGGAAAGCGTCGTTGGCATCGACGTATCGGCCGGTATCCAGGCGGGCGATGCTGAGCATGGCCGGGCTTGACCAAAAGGCTCGGGCAAACCGTTCTTCAGATTGGCGCAAGCGGGCCGCGGAGGCCAACAACTCCGCCTCCGCGCGCTTGCGCGCAATGGCCACAGCAGTTTGGCCAGCCACAAAAGTAAGAATCTGTTTCTCCTCTTCGCCAAACGCATGCTCGTTGCGGTAATCCTGCACCGCCATCACACCGGCCGTCTGATCGGGCAAAGTCAGCGGCACGCCGAGCCAAATGTCCGCCGGCGCGCCTGTCTGAATGTATTCCCCGGCCTGCTTGAGTTCAGCGTTCTTCTGCAAATTCGCCAAGAGCGGACGCCGCGTCCGGATGACGTAATCGGTGATGCCTCGTCCGGGCGGTCGAGGTTCGGGACACTCGTCCGGATGAATAACACCAGAGAATCGATTCAGCAAAACTGGTCCGCCTAATTGACCGCCACCAAACCAACGGATGCCCGAAGGGCTGATGTACTTGGCGCTTCCGTCAGGATTTAACACGACGGTGACATCAAAGGAATGATCGATCAACGCTCGAAAACGTTCCTTCGAGGCTCGCAGCAGCTTTACCTCCCGCCGCTGCAGAAAAAGCCCGCCCAGGGCCAATAAGGCGAATCCGCCGACAATGGCTAACGCTTTTAGCAAGCCTTGTGAGCTCCAATCCGTTGCTGCTTGCGTTGACCCTGCCGCCATCACGGACGCCTCGATCGACAGCAAGAAGGCAAGAATGGCGGTCGGTAACGCGAGGCGACAGCGGATACTAGCGGACGAATTCTTCAAGGAGATGGAAACTTCAACATGGTACGTTGGTCGAAGTTGTTTCGATTCAGCGCTGCGGCAAACTCTACCCAAACGCAAGGCGGGCGCAATTAGATGTCACGGCGTTTACTCGCGGATCATGAACTTGCCGGGCGTTTTCCATATTTGAAATGCTTCAGATGAGCGGACGTTTCTGCAGCGTAAACGCTGCGCTCCGAGGCAACCGATCGCGACCAGTTCGGCTTTATCTTTATCGTCAGGAAGCCGAGGAGAGGCTAATTCGGTTGCGTCAATACAAACATACGTCCAAAGCCGTATTGACGAACTCCAGAACTCCGCCGACTGACGATATACCGCGCGTACGTTGAGTTAACGCAAAGTGTCGTTTGTCGAGTTACGAACCAGGATGAAAATCGAAACCCGCCTCCGCTGGCTACGCGGGTTGAAGAATCTGCAGCCGAACCGCGCGGACAAAATCTTTGACGCGAGTTCGGTACTCGATCATGTGCGGCGCTTTGAGATGCGCTTCCAACGCCGGCAAGTCAGACCATTTCTCGATGATGGTAACAATGTCATCGCGCACAGGTGATTGCGCGGGAATAGCGGTCGAGACATCGATGGCAGGGCCATACTCGATGCATCCGGCTTCGGCGTGAACTTTCGGAACAAGCTGACGCGCCTCTTTGAGAAAGGCATCTCGTTTGCCGCTCACCAATTCGATCGTAGCAATAACATGAATCATGGGGCACTTTTCACTGGAGTCTCGGTTGGGTCAAGCCAATGGTATGGATATACTCTTTCTCGAAAGAGGTTTCCTGATAGTGCGCTCTCGGCAAACCAGCAGGTTTGCCCTACCTTTCCAGAGAATCTGTTTCGAGAAACGCTATAGCAGCATGTGAAATGACTGATGAGTGAGACAATCCAAAATGGCAACGATCTCGCAGTCGGAGCCAAACTTCGCCTGTCGATTTACGACATCGCGTTCGGCGGCGAAGGTGTGGGTCGAATTGGGGAGTTTGTTGTCTTTGTTGCTTTCGTGATGGTCGGCGAAGAGGTCGAAGTCGAGATTACAGAGGTTAAGAAGCGATTCGCCCGGGCGCATTTGTTGAATATCATTCAGTCGTCGCCCCACCGGGTCACACCGCCTTGCCCATATTTCGCGACCTGCGGAGGGTGCCAGTACCAGCACATGGATTACTCGGTGCAACTTGAGCTCAAGCAGAAACAGATTGTCGATTTGTTCCAACGCATCGGCGGTTTTGCGGAAATCATCATCGATCCAGTCGTCCCCTGCCCGAGGCCGTACGGATACAGAAATCGCATTATGGTCCGCAGCCAATGGGACAAATTCAAACAGGGCCTGAACATTGGCTTCATCCGTGCGGACAGCCGGCTCGTGGTTGATATCGAGGAGTGCAAAATTGCCGAGCCTGCATTGAATCAGCAACTCGAACACCTCCGCCGTCATCCGCCCCCTAAGGGCGGCATCAAGGTTGTCCTGCGGGTCGCTCCGCAAGATTGGGAGGTTCCGCACGATTCATTTTTTCAGAACAACTTTCATTTGCTTCCAAAGCTGGTCGAGTTGGTGCGCGAGCGAGTGCGCTCGAGCGGCGCGAAGCATTTGATCGATGTCTATTGTGGCGTCGGCTTCTTCAGCGTCGAACTGGCCGGCCTCGTCACGTCGTTTGTCGGCGTGGAACTGGACCAGAGGGCGATTCGGGCGGCGCGCCAGAACGCCATACGTCGACAACGAACGAATGGAGAGTACGTCGCCGGCCGTGCGGAGGAATTATTGCCATCGCTTGTCGCAAAGTTTCCGGCTGCCCAAACCGTTGTCATGCTGGACCCGCCGAGAACAGGCTGTCCCCGTGAAAGTTTGGAGCTGCTGCGAGAGGTGCGTCCGGTGCAGATTCTGTACGTCTCATGCCACCCAGCCACGCTGGCGCGCGACCTCGGTCTATTGTGCGCAGAAGGCGTGTACGACGTAACGCGGGTAACACCACTCGACATGTTCCCTCAGACACAGCATGTCGAATGCGTGGCGGATGTGCGGCTAAAGGGCTTTTCAAAATAGAATTCCGCTCCGAGTTGGTAAGCCCGGCAGACACTTCAAAGCCACTCGCGTAAGACAATTTCAAATCTAGAAATACGATGAAGGGCAGCGGATAACGTTCGCGATCAGTGTACTTGCCCGTTCCCCCAAAATAGTCAAGGGCCTGTTGCCCGTCGGTCACAACTTCAACTGGATTCGTGATGCCCGCTTGCTTGAAGGCGCGTTCCATCACGAAAACGTCATCTTCGTTGTCCTCGATCAAAAGGATCGTTTTGCTTAGTTCATTCATTTCGTGTTGGGACAGCTCTCAACTGGCTTCAGAACCGAACTCAAATCCGGTCTGGTGCGGAAGTTTGTGTCAGGGATTTCCCCATCGGCCGCGCTCGTCTCGCATTCGGGCGTACCCAGCGCAGCGAATGTTTTCGGAGAAAAGTTCTGCGATCCGTTCGCTATGGCATGGTTCCACGCACGGGCGCGTTGCCGACGCGACACCGAATGCGCCTGACTTCGTACCGGCTTCGTGCCGCAATTCACCGCAATTCAAACTAAACTTGCCAAGAGCCAGAACATCGTTTCAACTTACACCACCTCTTACCTATGCAAGACAAGCAAGCGCCGTTTGGTTTCGTGCAGTCAAAGTTACCGTGGTTTATAGCGGCTGGAGCTTTTTTAGTTTACCTCATCACACTGAATCACTGGGTAACCTTAGCCAGTTTGCCGTATGTAGCGAAAGTGGCCGGCTGGGACTTGATTCCACCCTTGCAGGCGCCTTTGTTCTTTGCCCTGACGCTTCCCTTTCGATGGTTGCCCGCGGCTTGGCAACCAATTGCCTTAAACGTATTTGCCGCGGCGTGCTCGGCCTTGACTCTCGCTCTTCTGGCCCGATCGGTCGCGCTGCTCCCGCACGATCGGACCCATGCGCAACGCCAGCGTGAACGCAGCGAATTCTCGTTGCTCAGCATCCCGTCCGCTTGGTTGCCGCCGTTATTCGCCGTCCTCGTCTGCGGTCTGCAATTGACCTTTTGGGAGCATTCGATTGCGGCGACGAACGAGTCGCTGGACCTGTTGTTATTCGCTTACGTCATCCGTTGTTTGCTTGAATTTCGAATCCGGCAAAATGAGTCGTGGCTTGCGCGGATGGCGTTCGTTTACGGAATAGGCGTCACGAATAACTGGGCCTTGATCGGTTTCTTCCCCTGTTTCCTGATCGCACTAGTCTGGATCAAAGGATTGAGCTTCTTTCAGTTTCGGTTTTTGCGGCGAATGCTGACGTATGGTGTCACCGGATTGCTGCTTTATCTTTTGTTGCCACTGATTTGGGTTTGGACGGACATGAGCATCGATTTTTGGCAAACGTTGCGTGAGCAGCTGGTCGCGCAGAAGCGTTGGTTGATCGACGTTCCGGTCTTGCGGAACCGGGTGCTCGTCCTCTCGCTGACCTCGCTATTGCCAGTCTTGATCATGGGCATTCGCTGGCCGACCAGTTTTGGCGACACCAGCGCGGCGGGCGCTGTTCTGACCAACTTGATGTTTCGGGTCATTCATATTGTCTTTTTGGCGGCCTGCCTTTGGGTCGTATTTGATCAGAAGTTCAGTCCTCGCGCGCTAGTCACAAGCACATTTACACTGCCGTTTCTCAGCTTTTATTATTTGGGCGCGTTGGGTGTTGGTTACTTCAGCGGCTACATCCTGCTCGTATTTGGAGAAAACAAGAGCAGCAAAGCGTGGAAACGAAAATCTTCAGCGATGATCCTTTTGGAACGGGCGATGGCCGCTTTGGTTTGGCTGGCCTTCATCGGTGTACCCGCCGGGCTGGTTTACAAGAATCTGAAAAGTATTCGAGACACCAACGCGCCAGCGCTCCGCGAATTTGCGGCCTTGGCTGCGCAGAATCTTCCAGCCAATGGAGCCGTTGTGCTCAGCGATCAACCGGTTGACCTCTTGCTCCTGAAAGCCCACCTGAGCAGCCAGGGCACGCCCCACAAACACGTCCTCGTCCACAGCAGTTCGCTGGCGATTCCAGATTATCACCGTCAATTGATCAAGCATTATCCCCAACGCTGGCCGAATCTGTTAGAGGGCCAGCCGGAAGGCGAAATCATCGACGACGTTACGTTGCTCAACTGGGTGGTCGATTTGGGCAAGAGCAACTCAATTTACTATTTGCATCCGAGTTTCGGTTTTTATTTCGAGCGTTATTATCCGCGGCCCCGTGGACTCATCTACGAATTGGTCCGTTACCCGGCGAACGTGATCATTCCACCGCCGCTGGGACCGGCGGAAATTGCGACCAATCACGCTTTTTGGAGCGGATTTAGCCAGCAACTCAACACATTGGGACGTTTAACCGAGCGTGAGTCAGCTGATGCGCGGTATGTTTCCCGCTACTATTCGCGCGCCCTGAATTACCTGGGCGTCCAAATACAGCGCGAACAGAAACTCGACGATGCGGCGGCGCGCTTCCAAGCCGCAACCGAGCTGAATACCAACAATATTCCAGCCTTCGTGAATCTGGAATACAACAAGACCCTCCGCACTGGGGAATCACGCGCCCAAGCGATTTCCAAAACCATCGAAGACAAATTCGGCGTGCATCGCAGTTGGGAGAACGTTTTAGTCGAGAATGGTCCGTTCGATCATCCCGAGTTCTGTTTCCGGCTGGCGGAGATATTCTTGCAACAGAGCCTTTATCGGCAAGCTGCCGATCAGTTCACCCGTGTCCTCTCCTTCGAGACAAATAATACCGATGTCCGCGTCGCCCTTGCCAACGTTTACTTGCAAGGCCAACTGCCAGACAAAACGCTCGAAACCATAAACGAAGCCCGAACCGCCATCGGCCCTGAGGCGCTGTCAGCAGAGAGAGACCTTGAATTGGTCCGCATCGAGGCTGCGGCGCACTTTGCCAAAACGAATCACGCATCCGCGAAAAAGGCGCTCCTCGACGCTTCGGAAAGGCATCCGAGCAATTCCAGCATTAAGGATGCCTTGGTCATCTTTTATAACCGGACTAAGGACTATACGAACGCGCTGGCCATTATCGATAAACAACTGAAAGCGGATCCCAAAAACATTCAGGCTTTGATCAATCAAGCGACCATCCTCTACAACACGCAGGAGTACGTCCGTTCGGCTGAAGCATTGGATCGCGCCTTGCGGCTGGAACCCAAAAATGTCCGAGCGCTCCTTTACCAGGTTTTCATCTCGATTGATTCGAAGGACTACAAGAAAGCGCTGTCGGATGTGGAGCGTGTCTTGGAGATCGACTCGGACAATCACGAAGCCTTGCTTTACAAGGGCGTGGCCTACATTAACACCAAAGCGTACAAGGACGCTATCGAGCCACTCGACCGGTTGCTGAAAGCGTATCCCAGCAATCCCAATGCGCTTCGCAATCGCGCTATCGCGCATCTCAACCTGGATGATCTCTCCGCGGCCAAACAAGATTACGAACACCTCCTCAGATACATCCCCAAATATTACGTGGCCTACTACGGCTTGGGTGAAATCGCCTACCGCCGCAAGAAACGAGACAACGCGATCAAGTATTATGAACTGTATCTGAAGTATGCTCCGAACGACAACAGCCCGGAGCTGACTGATGAAAAGAAAATGGTGAACGAGCGGTTGAAAGAGTTGAAAGCGGCGCGTTCTTAGCCGTGAATGCGTGTTACACACGTCATCACACGATTGATTGTCGGCGGCGCGCAAGAGAACACAATTGCTAGCGTCCTGGGTTTGCGGGCAAAACAGGATCTCGACGTCAAGCTCATCTCTGGTCCAACTGCCGGACCAGAAGGCTCGCTGGAACCCCTAGTGGCAAGAGTTTCTAATCTCCTCACGATCGTCCCCGCATTAGTCCGCCCGCTGCAGCCGCGGAACGATTGGCTGGCTTATCGGAAGCTCTTTGAGATTCTGCGCCTTCAGCAACCTGACATTGTTCATACCCACAGCGGCAAGGCGGGTTTTCTTGGCCGACTAGCGGCGCGGCGTGCGCGAGTCCCGGTGATCGTGCACAGCATTCACGGCCCTTCCTTCGGCAAATTTCAGGGTCGCTTACCCAACACGTGTTATCGCATTGCGGAACGTATTGCAGGACGATTTACGACCCATTTCATCACGGTCGCGCACGCGATGACGCGGCAATATCTCGCCGCAGGGATCGGCCAGGCCGATGATTACACCCGCATCTTAAGCGGCTTCCCGCTCGAACCGTTTTTATCGGCGGAAAATAATCCGCAAGTACGGGCGCGTTGGGGAATTGCGTCCGATGACATCGTCGTCGGCAAGATCGCGCGGCTGTTCAAACTCAAAGGGCACGATGATCTATTCGCGGCTGCAGGCGAAATTGTCCGAGCTTGTCCGCGTGTAAAGTTTCTGCTTGTCGGCGACGGTGAGTGGCGCGGCCGGTTCGAAGCCCAAGTACATCAGCTAGGGTTGGCGAAACATTTCATTTTCACGGGCCTTGTGCCGCCCGAGGAGGTTCCCAGCCTGGTTGGAATTATGGACCTGCTGGCACATCTTTCCCTCCGCGAAGGTCTGCCTCGATCCTTGCCTCAAGCGCTTGCGGCTGGCCGCCCGGTTGTCGCGTACGATTGTGATGGCGCTGGCGAGGTCTGTTTGGAAAATGAAACGGGCTTTCTGGCGCCGCCCGGGGACCGCAACAGCTTGGTGACCCGCGTCGTTCAATTGGCCAAGGACCCTGCCTTGCGCGCGCGCCTAGGACAGCGCGGCCAAACCCTGGTCAAAGGTTTGTTTTCGGTCGAGAAGTTAGTGGACGACCAATATGCCCTGTACAGAAGGTTGATGGCTCGATGAGCTTTCCCTTTAACATTTATCTGGGCGCGTTTCTGTCGTCATTCATCGCGGCTCTGATTCTGGCGCCGCTTTGGCGGAAATGGTCCTACAAACATGGTCTGGTCGACGATCCAGGCCACCGCAAGATTCATGACAAACCAGTCGCGTTGGCGGGTGGACTGGCGGTGATCACGGCGATGATCGTGCCAGTCATTGTTGGCACAATCGCTCTATTGGTCGCCTGGCCCTCAGGCGAGGCCAGCGCAATCACTAGTTCAACGCTTCCGCAACCGCCCGGATTCGATGCGAAAACCATCGCGCTGCTGAGTTATGGGTTGAACCGGCGCGCGGTTCAGTTGGCAACCATATTCTTAGGCGGTTTGGCCATGGTCATCCTCGGATGGATGGATGATAAGCATGAACTCAGCCCGGCAGTGAAGTTCGGTGGGCAATTGCTGATCGCGACGTTGGTGGCAGCCGCCGGGATTCGCATCACACTGTTCGTCGAGAACCTTTTCTTCAGTTATGCGATAACCGTCCTATGGATTCTGACGCTCATCAACGCGTTCAACTTTATGGATAACATGAACGGACTATGCGCGGGCCTTGGAGCCATTAGTTCGTGGTACTTCGCCTCCGTTGCAGCGGTGCATGGCCAGTATTTGGTTGCACTCATTGCCTTGTTGACGTGCGGCGCGCTGTTGGGATTTCTGCCCTACAACTTTCCTAAGGCGAGTGTGTTTCTGGGCGACGCCGGCAGCCATCTCATCGGCTACCTCATGGCCGTGCTGGCGATTCTGCCGCATTTCTATTCGCGCGAAAATCCGAAGGTCTGGGCAGTGCTAAGTCCATTGTTGATCCTAGCGGTGCCGCTGGTTGACTTGATCTGGGTGGTAATTTTGCGCTGGCGGATGGGCCGGCCGTTTTATGTCGGCGACACCAATCATCTCTCGCATCGCTTGGTCAGGCTGGGTTGGAGCCGCACGGGGGCAGTGCTACTCATCTGGCTTCTGGCGGCCGCTTTAGGCGCGCTCTCGTTCGTGGCGGCTTAAATCAAACAATCGAACTAAACTAAAGTAGTTTATTAAGGCATCAGGTTCACGGGAGAGATCAACTGCACTTCCAATCCCTCGACGCGCAATGCTTGAGGTGCGGTAACCGCCGGAACGACAATGTAATTATTACCGAGCGGGTAAACTCGGCGAAAGGCCTGCAGGTTGCGTAGCTCCGGTTGCAGTCCGGTCCAGTTGCATTCGTATGCGTCCACCACATCGCGCCCGCGCGGCACCACAAAATCCACTTCCCGCTGCTGATGATCACGCCAAAACTGCACCCTGGCGGGATCTGCCACGCTGAGCAGCGTGTCCAGAACAAGATGCTCCCAAAGCGCCCCACAATCGTCCGCGCGCATTCATCGAGAAAGCTACTGCCGCATTACAGAACGGGTATCACTTGCTCATCCTCGCTTTGTGGCCGCCGGGATCGTTTGATCCTTCAGGAATTCACGGCATGCTCTGGTCATTGGTCGGGGATGCATCTTACCGTGTGCGAAAGGACCGACCACTTACCCCGGCTGCCTACGCGGTTCGTGCTCCCGGGCTCATCACGGCATACGTAGAACCGTCGAGCGTCGGCGCGCAACTGCCAGACATGCCGCTCTTTCTGGCACCGGAGCATTATGTCCATGTTCCGCTTGAACGCACCTATGCCGCCGCATGGGAAGGCGTTCCTGAACGTTGGCGTCGGGTAATCGAATCAAAAAACTGAGAGGCCTTATGTTTTTCGATTATACTCTTTCTCAAAACAGATTTCCGGACAGGTGGGAAAGCGCTGCTGCGCTTCCGGCAAACCAGCAGGTTTGCCACACCTGTCCGGAAATCTGTTTCGAGCAACGCTATCGAATCCGGAGACTAGCTGATTAGCTCCTCGGTTTGATCTTCCTTCTCTTCACTAATGACTGGGGCAATGGCTTGCAACCGGTCACTTTCGGCAAGGTTAATCAGCTTTACGCCTTGGGTGTTCCGGCCGGCCTCACGAATATCTTTCACCGCAATGCGCACCATCTGGCCGCCCACCGTAATCAACATGATCTCGTCGCTTTCCTGAACGGTTAACGCCCCAACCACGTGGCCCGTCTTGTCGGTCGTCTTCATCGTGATGATGCCTTTGCCGCCGCGCGATTGGAGACGGTACTCTTCAAAGTCTGTTCGTTTGCCAATCCCGTTTTCGCCAGCGACCAAAAGCGTGGCATCCGGCACAACAACAGCCAGCGCGACCACGGCATCGGTCGTTTCGAGACTTATTCCGCGCACTCCCGCGGCAGGCCGTCCCATCGAACGAACATCTTCCTCGGAGAAACGAATGCTTTGTCCTTCGCGAGTGATCAACACAACTTCATTGTGACCGTTGGTCAATTTCACATCGATCAATGTGTCGCCACTCTCGATGCCAATCGCGATGATGCCCCCTTTGCGCACGTTCGCGAAATCGGCCAGCGCGGTCTTTTTCACAGTGCCTTGCTGTGTGGCAAAGAAGAGGAAGTCCGGCTGTTGCCAAGTGATGTCCTCTTTGTTCGGACCGCTCTTCGAGAGAACCCGAATAAGCGCGGCAATCTTTTCGCCTGTCTGCAGTTGCAGCAGGTTCGCGATGCTCCGGCCTTTCGCGGCGCGGCCCATGTCCGGAATCTCATGGACGCGTTCGACGTAAACGCGGCCGGTATTCGTAAAAAACATCAAGTAATCGTGTGTGCTGGCCGTGAAGAGATGTTCAATAAAATCCTCGGCTTCGCCTTCCACCGCGGACCCTTCGCGGGTGGTCATTCCAATGACGCCTTTGCCGCCCCGCCGTTGGGCCCGGTAGGAACTGATGTTGGTCCGCTTGATTAAACCATTGTGCGTGATCGTGATGATCACGCCTTCGTTGGCGATCAAGTCTTCAATCGCCATCTCGCCTTCGTCAGGGATAATTTGCGTTAACCTCGGAGTGGCGTGCTTGCTTTTGATGTTTCGAAGCTCGGTCTTGATGATGCTCATGACCCGCAACTCCTTGGCCAGAATATCCACGAGGTCCTCGATTTTCTTGAGCAATTCGCCGTACTCGGCTTTAACCTTGTCACGCTCGAGACCGGTCAATCTGTAGAGTTGCAATTCCAGAATTGCATTGGTTTGAGCTTCGCTAAACGCATAGCGACCGTTGGTCAGACGGGCTTCGCTGCGGATGAGAACCCCGAGATTTTCAACCGTCGCGCGGCCGAATTCGAAGGCCATTAGCTTTACCCTGGCCTCCTCGCGATTGGCGGAAGAACGGATAATGCGGATAAAGTCATCCAAATTGGCCAGCGCGATGAGAAATCCTTCGAGAAGCTCGGCGCGTTTCTCCGCTTCCTTCAGCTCGAACCGGGTCCTGCGAATGACGACCTCGCGCCGGTGCTCGATGTAACAATTGATGAGTTGCTTGAGATTAAGAACCTTCGGCCGCCCATGATCGATAGCGAGCATGTTGACGGCGAAGCTCGACTCGAGTTGCGTCCATTTATAGAGGTTGTTAATGACAACCTTTGGGATGGCATCGCGCTTTAGCTCGATCACAACGCGCGTGTTTTCATCCGACTCATCGCGAATGGCCGTAATGTCCGTGATGATCTTTTCGTTGACCAATTCGGCGATTTTTTCGCAAAGCACGGCGCGATTCACGTTGTAAGGAATCTCCGTCACGACTATTTGCTCGCGAGCGCCTTTGAGCTGTTCCACCCCAACTTTGCCGCGGACCTTCACGCTGCCGCGTCCGGTTTCGAGATACTGCTTGATCGGTTCGAGGCCGCAAATCGTGCTGCCGGTGGGAAAATCCGGCCCTTTGACGTGCTTCATCAATTGCTCGATGGTGATGTTCGGATCGTCGATCTGCGCGCAAATGCCATCGATGATTTCGCCGAGGTTGTGCGGCGGAATATTCGTGGCCATGCCAACGGCGATTCCCGTGCCGCCATTGACTAAAAGGTTCGGAAAGGCGGCTGGAAAAACGGTCGGCTCGGTGCGTGTCTCGTCATAGTTCGGAACGAAATCGACCGTCTCCTTGTCCATGTCCTCCATCAAAGCGGCGCCCAAGTGGGTCATGCGCGCTTCGGTATAGCGCATCGCCGCGGGAGGATCGCCTTCGACCGAACCGAAGTTTCCTTGGCCATCGACCAGTCGTTCGCGCATGGCCCATGGCTGAGCCATGTGCACGAGCGTTGGGTAAATTACAGCTTCACCGTGCGGATGATAATTGCCGCTAGTGTCACCGCATATCTTCGCGCACTTACGATGCTGGCGATTTGGAAAAAGCGACAGATCGTGCATCGCATAAAGGATGCGACGCTGGGAAGGTTTAAGCCCATCGCGCGCGTCCGGCAACGCGCGCGAGATGATCACCGACATCGAATAGTCGAGGAACGAATTCTTGATTTCGTCCGCGACGTTGATCTTCTCGATCTTCTCGTTGGCGGCAAAGAGCGGCGTATTTGAAACCGGCAAATCGTTGGAATCTTTCGGGTCAGGCATAGCGGCGATGGCGATAGGCGGGCGTCTGCAACCCTACCGCCTTATATATCCAGGTTGCGCACATTCAGAGCATTGTCTTCAATGAACTGGCGCCTCGGTTCGACTTCGTCGCCCATCAATTTAGTAAACATTTCTTCGGCTTCAACGGCGTCGGTCAGGTCAATGCGGAGCAGCTTGCGGTTGGCAGGATTCATGGTCGTTTCGAAAAGCTCCTTGGCATTCATTTCGCCAAGGCCTTTGAAGCGTTTGATCTGAATTCCTTTTTTCCCGGCTTCCTTCACGCTGGAAAGAATCTCGGCAATTGAAAAGAGGGGCGTGACCTGCGCTCGATCACCTTCGCCTTCGATCAATTCAAATAGAGGTTTGTCTTGGGCCGAGTAATGTTCGACGTTGAGCCCTTTTTTCGCCAGCTTGCCAAGCAATTCTGCAACCGCTTTGCTCTCGTGCAACTCCACATGACGCGCTCGTCTCGTGTTCCCGTTCTTAGCCTTGTCTTGGAAGGCCGAATCCGTCTCAACCTCTCCGAACAACTTCAGGTCGGGATTCGCGCTGCCAAATTTTTCCAAATCCACTTCCGAATGGAAGTAGTGGACCACCTCGTCATTGCCATCGCGTACTTTCACCAAGTGCCGCGGCAATTCGTGGGTCTCGGGATGACGATTTTCCAAATATTCTCCAAAATCGCCTCCATGCCGCCGGAGCGCCTTGGCGTATTTGTCCAACGAATCGAGCAATTCCAGAATTTCCGCGAGTTGCTTTTCTGTCAGTTCCTTCGCATCGGCCAAATTGCGCAGGCGAACGTCTTCCGAACCGAGTTGGACCAGAATCTTGTTCATCTGCACGTCGTCATCGACATATTCAACGCGCTTTTTCCGCGTCACCTGATAGAGCGGCGGCTGGGCGATATAAACAAAACCTTGCTTCACCAATTGCGGCATCTGCCGGTAAAAGAATGTGAGGAGTAACGTCCGGATGTGCGAGCCGTCCACATCGGCATCGGTCATGATGACGATCTTGTGATAACGAAGCTTTTCCAGGTTGAATGCGCCTTCGCCTTCGCCATCCCCAATCCCCGTCCCAATCGCGGTAATCATGGTCCGGATTTCATTGTTTTGCAGGACTTTGTCCAGCCGGGCTTTTTCGACGTTAATCAGTTTGCCGCGAATCGGCAGAATGGCCTGAAATTTCCGGTCGCGACCTTGCTTGGCCGAACCACCGGCGGAGTCACCTTCGACGATGTACAGCTCCGTATTGGCCGGGTCTCTGTCCGAACAATCCGCGAGCTTGCCCGGCAATCCGCCTCCAGTCAGCACGCTTTTCCGTACTGTATCGCGCGCTTTTCGAGCGGCTTCGCGAGCCCGAGCCGCCATCAATGCTTTATCAACGACGCGTTTGGCAACAGAAGGATTCGCATCAAAATAGCTCATCAATCCTTCGTAAACGATGGACGAAACCACGCCGTCGATTTCCGTATTGACCAGTTTGACTTTGGTTTGTGATTCGAATCGTGGATGCGGGAGCTTGACGCTCAGGACGCAAACCAAACCTTCGCGAACGTCATCCCCGGAAATGCTGGGATCCTTGTCCTTCAATAAATTGTTGCCCTTCGCGTATTGGTTAATGCCGCGGGTCAAAGCCGAGCGAAAACCGGTCAAGTGCGTGCCGCCATCGGGATTCGGAATTGAGTTGGCAAAACAGAGAATCTGATCGTTATAGCTGTCGTTGTACTGAAGAACACAATCAACGAAGATATCGTCCTTTTGACGGCTGAGAATAATCGGCTTCGGATGGATGACTTGCTTGTTCTTGCCGAGCTGTTTGACAAATTCCTCGATGCCTTCCTTATAAAAGAAGCGTTCCGTTTTGTTTTCGTCACGCTCGTCAGTCAGAAGAATCTCGATGCCAGGATTGAGAAACGCCAGCTCGCGCAGGCGATTCGCCAATATTTCAAATTTGAATTCCGTCGTGATCGTGAAAATCGTCGCATCCGGTTTGAAAGTAATGAGCGTTCCGGTGTGCTTCGATTTTCCAATCACCTCGAGTTTGCGCGCTGTTATGCCACGCGCAAACTCCATGTAATAAACTTTTCCGTCGCGCGATACTTCGACCTTAAACCAGTCCGAAAGGGCATTAACGCATTTTGCGCCGACGCCATGCAATCCTCCCGAGTACTTGTAAGCTCCCTGTCCGAATTTCCCTCCGGCGTGGAGGTTTGTCAGGACGAGTTCGACGGCTGGCATCTTGAATTTCGGATGCTCGTCGACCGGTATGCCTCGGCCATCGTCACGAATGGAACAGGAACCATCGACATGAATCGTTACCTCGACGCGATCACAATAACCCGCCAAATGTTCGTCAATCGAGTTATCCAACACTTCAAAAACACAGTGATGCAGTCCGCGCTCGTCAGGATCGCCGATGTACATTCCTGGTCGTTTGCGAACGGCTTCCAAGCCTTCGAGCTTGTCGATTTTCGACGCATCATATTTCTCTTCGCTGACACTGATCTCCATAAAATGCTCTGAGTAAAACTCATCTTTCTGCTCAGAAAATTGCTTCTGTGGGGCCACGTTCGACCGCCCTAGAAAGACAGGAAATACCTTACGAGAGAAGAGGCAGTGAGACAACTTTAATTTAGTAAAGCCACACCGGGCTTATACAACTAATAGTAGCTTTTGCAGCGGCAGACCCCAATCTGGAGTGGTATGAACAAAAGACGCCATTTTTCTTGAGAAAAGAAGCGGGCTGCGAATGGGAAGACTGTGATTTCGAAACTCAGCGGCGTGAAATGACGACAAACCAAGCCGTGTCATTCTTGGATTCGTCACCACCGATAATCAAATCGTCCGGAGAAACTGGCTGCTTGACGGTTTTCACAAGCACGCCTTGGCCGAAAAGCTTCACTTCCAGCATAGGAAAACCAAGGTTCTTGATCTCGATCTCACATTTTTCACTGAGCGGCAGTTTCTCCGGCTTGCCAGCTCGAATCACGACTGGATTAGGAAGGGCATCGGTTTGCTTGTTCTTAACAACGTAATAATGCTCCCACTTGAAAACCTTCTTAAGCCGCTCGGCTAGCTTAGGATCAACTTCCTTAAGGGAAGGATCGCGCTTTTGGGCATCCTTTTCGTTCGTTCCCCAAACCAATTGGACACGGAGTTTTAGTTCGTCGGCGTTAACTGCTTGGGTTGCAAGACCGAGTGCTAGGCATAAAAGAAACAACCGAGGGGCAAACCTAGTCGTGGTCATTCGTGGGGATTCTGCGTTGAAAAATCGCGTTGGCAAACAATTAATTTCCCTGGCTCTCGATCCATACGACCGTCATGCCGGCTTCCTGCGAGTGGAAAGAGATGGCGCTTGCCTCTTCGATGGGCGTCTCGATCTCTTGCAAGAAGGCCCTCACGGCGCCGGAATCAAATTGCGGTTTCGTAATGAAAATGATCGCGGCGATTGCCACTGCTGCCCCCGCCAGAGGCGCCGCCAAGCGCGCCCACCAGCTATGCCACATGCTGGAGGACTGCGCCGCGGTCTCTGTTTCAAGCCGGGCAATTTCCCGTTGAATCTTCGACCAATAGAATTGCCGCCCTTCCGGGAGCTTCACTTCGAGTTCATTTCCTGCGAGCAATGACTTGGTCGCAGTCAACTCTTCGAGAACTGCGCGAGCTTGCTCATCCTCGGATATCCATCGAGCGACTTGAGCGGACTCTGCCGGCGGCAGTTTCTTATCCAAGTAAGCTTGAAGTTTTAGTAATTTCTCCTGGTTCATTGGTTAAACTCCTCCCGTTTGAGGCCAGCCAGAAGCGATGCCATCCTCCGGCGGGCATAAAATAGACGCGACATCACCGTCCCGATCGAGCACTCCATTTTCTTGGCAATCTCTTTGTACTCCATCTCCTCAAATTCGTGCAAAATTAACACCGTGCGATGTTCCACCGACAATTGGGCCAAGGCTCGATCAATTCTCTGTCGCAACTCCGTTCGTTCAAGTCGCTCTGTGGGGTTGGGGTTGACAACAGGCATTTGACGTTCCACGCCACCGAGTTCTTCATCCAACTGTTCGATTGAGTCAGCCCGGACCCGTTTTTGCTTTCGCAATTGGTCCAGACAAAGATTAATCACAATGCGTGTCATCCATGTGACGAAACTGGCGTCTCCTTGGAACTGCTGCAACCGTTGCCACCCTTTTACCCACGCTTCTTGTGACAGATCGACCGCTCCATCTTCATTGCGCATCATACTAAAGGCTCGCGCGTAAATCTTATCTCGGTGCCGAGCGACCAATTCCTCGAAGGCTTCGGTGCCGCCCTTTTGAGCTGCTTTGACCAGCGCTTCGTCCGTCATCCCGGAATAATCAGTCCGTGTCGTCATCCTATCGACGTTCCTTCGCGGAACTGTATTCAGCCGATCTCACAATTTTCCCTTGCTGCTGGGAATCAGACCGGCAATTCGCGGGTCGCGTTGACAGGCAAAGTCAACCGCCTTGGCAAAGGCTTTGAAAAGCCCCTCGACGACATGGTGCGGCTCGCCTCCGTACAAGAGATCGAGGTGCAAGTTGCACCGTGCCTCATTGGCAAAGCCTTGGAAAAACTCCTTTGCCAGCCCAAACCGGAAACTCGAGGACATATCCTGCCGTTTGTCCACCCAGCTAATCTTCTTGTGCGCAGCCTCTGCCATCCCGCGCCAGACAAAGTACGGACGCCCGCTAAAATCGATGACGCATCGCGCCAAACATTCGTCCATCGGCACAAAGGCCTCTCCGGTAAACGGGTTCCTCGGATCGAACCCCGTCCCATACCGCCGAATGCCTTTCTTATCGCCCAACGCTTGGAGAAATGCCTGGCCGAGAACGATTCCACAATCTTCTACCGTATGGTGCGCATCAATTTCCAAGTCTCCCCGACAACGCAGTTGGAGATCGACCACCGAATGCTTGGCGAACAATGTCAGCATGTGATCGAAAAATGGGATACCGGTCTTGACCGAAGATTGGCCCGTTCCATCGATTCTGAGCGTGACACGAATGTTAGTCTCCTTCGTGTCCCGTTGAACGCGCGAAATCCTTGGCATGGGATTGCCAAGACGCACCGGCTTTTGGGAAACAGACACCGCTTACCCCCTCTCCGTAACCCTCTCCCCATCCGATGGGGCGAGGGAAAAGAATTGCGTGATGCCGACATACTCGACGACGACTGATCCCCTCGCCCCATCGGATGAGGAGAGGGTTCTCCGAAACATACTTTTCGCACATTGCACCCATGAACCTGAACTTGGTAGGGCGGCGTTGCTGCGCCGCCGCGATTGCTGTTCGCAGGCTGCGGAGCACCGCAGCCCTACCCGCAGGTTCATGGGGAGGGTTAGGGAGAAGGGCAACTTTGATTCCATAACTTCAATAGCGCGGCAAGCTGGGATCGATTTCAGTGGTCCATCGATCAATGCCGCCCGTAAGGTTTCGGAGTTTCGTGAATCCGAGGTAACGCAACTGGCCAATCGCGTTCAAACTTCGGATCCCATGATGGCAATAAACGACAACTTCTTCGTCTTTCCAACTCTCGATTTCCGTGAAACGACGCAGCAACTGGCCCATCGGAATGAGCGTTGAATTCGGGAACGCCACGAACTCGTTCTCCTCCGGTTCGCGCACATCCAGCAAATGAGGCGCCGAACCTGCACGCAGGCGCTCCGCCAATTCGCTCGGCGGAATCTGGGTAACTTTATCCATATTCGGTTGAAATTGGGCGCCTCTACCGACTTTCGGGATGCCCGGGGCAGCGTCCGCTTTTCCGTTCAAATAGTGAATCTACTGATTTAACTTTGCCAAGTAACGCTCAGCATCGATCGCGGCCGCACAACCGAGTCCGGCCGCGGTTACGGCTTGTCGATAGACATGATCCGAACAATCGCCAGCAACAAAAACCCCAGGCACATTCGTTTCCGTGCCGCGTTTCGGAATCACATAACCATTTTCATCCATGTCCAGCAGACCTCGGAAAATCTGCGTATTCGGCAGATGACCGATGGCGACGAATACTCCTGCGCAATCAATCGCACTCTCGGCGCCCGTCTTAAGGTTCTTCACGCGCACGCCCGTAACCTTGTCTTGCTTCACATCGAGAATCTCCGTCACGACTGAATCCCAAACCGGTTTGATCTTGGGATGCGAGAGCGTCCGCTCGGCCATAATCTTTGAAGCGCGTAGTGTATCGCGACGGTGAACGAGATATACCGTCGAACCAAAACGAGTCAAATACGTCGCTTCTTCGCAAGCCGAATCCCCGCCGCCCACCACAACCAACGGTTGATTTCGGAACATCGGCAGCGCGCCATCACACGTCGCGCAGTACGTCACGCCTTTCTTTTCGAGCAACGCCTCGCTTTCAAGTCCCAGGTGACGATGGCCGGCGCCACTCGCGATGATGATGGTCTCCGATGGGACGGCCTCGCCATCCACAGTCAACGTGAACGGGCGTTTGGAAAGGTCCGCCGCTTCAACGGTGCCGAACTGAACGCGCGCTCCAAAACGCTCCGCTTGCTTTTGCATCCGCACCATCAATTCATATCCGTCGATGCCTTCCGGAAAGCCGGGATAATTCTCCACGATGCTGGTCGTCGTCAGCAATCCACCGGGCATTGTGCCCGTCAATACAAGCGGCGTCAGATTCGCGCGCGCCGTATAAATCGCAGCGGTCAAGCCCGCACAACCCGTTCCGATAATGACGACTTTCTCCATAGTAGGGCGTGAACGTAGTGGCCGAACAGAGTCTTGGCAAGCGTTGGTTCGATGATGCCGAAACGGAAATTGGCCGTTGGATTTTTGGATGGCTCAGGCCACAGTATGAAGCTATGAAAGCTGCTATCTCAGCAGCGGCACCTATGGGCGAAGTCCGAACTATCAGGAAGTCAAGCCAGGCCAACCTCTGGGCTTGATTGGGTCGAGCGGCTTTCTCGAAATTGCTGTAAACGCGGACAACGCAGCGCAGTTGCTTAACTTGCGAATTGGCGATCCAGTGATTGTCGGCTAGAGCGTCTCGCCTGTCCAGCATCTGCGGGCACCCAAAACAGGACAGGCGGGACGCCGTGTCCTGCCAAGTTCATTGGCTCAATGCGCGCAGATGTGTTTCGGAGTATTCTCTCCTTGACTCAATCGTGCGGACGAAAGGAGGATTCTCGCGCGAGTTTTTCCCACAAGGTCCGCTCCGCGCTGCTCACTTGGCTTGGCACTTGGATGCGGATGACCACAAATAGGTCCCCGCGTCCGCCCTCTTTGGTTGGCAGACCGTGACTGCGCACACGCAGACGTTGGCCGTTCTGTGACCCCGGCGGAATCTTAATGCCAAGCTTTCCCTCCAATGTCGGGACCGACACGTTGCCGCCCAAAACTGCTTCCCATGGCGCAATGTCGAGCTCGTGAAAAAGGCCGCCCTCTTCAACGCGAAAATCCGGATGCTTCTCAAAACGGACGCGCAAATAAAGATCGCCCGAACGCCCGCGGCCAACGCCGGGCTCACCTCGCCCCGCCAACCGCAAACGCTGGCCTTCGCGCACTCCAGGTGGAATTTTTACCTGATAGTTTTCGATCTTCGTCGTTTGCCCCTCGCCCTGGCAGGAAGGACAAGGCCGATGATTGGTCGAGCCACTCCCGCCACAACGGTCGCAACGGATTCGCTTTTGAACCGTGATCGGTCGAAGAGAACCATGCAGAGCTTCGTGCAGAGAGACCAGGATATCGGACTCAACATCCTCGCCTTGCTGCGGGAATTCAGCCCCAGTAAAGCCACGACGCTGGCTGGGCTGCGACCGTCCGCCGCCCATCGCGCCAAAGATTTGCTCAAAGAATTCGCTGAAGCCCGTTCCACCAAACTGAAATTCGAAATCTTCGCCTTGCTGCGACCCGCTCCGGGTTCTCCATCCTCCAGTTTGATTCCAGCCCGGTGGCGGACGGAATTCGGCGCCCTGTTTCCAGTTCGCCCCCAACGCATCGTACTTCTGGCGCTTTTCCGGGTCCCCCAGGACCTCGTACGCTTCGTTTATTTCCTTAAACTTCGCCTCGGCTGTGGTCTTGTTCTTGGCAACATCCGGATGGTACTGCCGCGCTAGTTTGCGAAATGCTTTACGAATCTCTTCCGACGTAGCGGTGCGCGGAACCCCCAAAATGTGATAATAGTCTTTATATTCGAGTGCCATAAAAGAGCCACGGTATCTGGCAAGAGCCACCATCTCGTGGCTGCATTCGACGGTAACCTTGACCGACAGCTTTAACAAGGGGTTCGCGGCTCGCCCGGGCTCGCCCGGCGCACACGACCATTCGGTGAAGCCCTGACTTTGGAGAACACGTATAGCGTTTCTCGAAATAGATTGAATTACCTTGTAAGCCATAGGTTATTGATGTAATGACCGCCCGAGGATCATTCTCGGCCGAGTGATCTTACAAAATTGACACAGCACAAATTCTGAAATCCGAACGGCGCCAATGGCCCCGCTGTCTTAGGTCATGGAAACCGAACCGAACCAAACAACGCCGACCGCCCAGTCCGCGAACTCAAACACAGCCGCGGCAGGGAACTCAATCCGCATCGTTCTTCTCTACAAACCGAATGTTTCCACCGATGAACAGGTCATTCAGTTCCTGGAAACGCAGCTTGCCGCGAAGGGCTTTAAGACTTGGATCGATCGAAATCTGACGCACGGCATCGAATGGGCCAGGGACATCGAGGAGCAGATACGGTCGGCGCACGCTGTCGTTCCGCTCCTTTCCGAATCCTCAATCCGCAGCGAAATGATCTGCTTCGAAATCGAAAATGCGCACGAAGCGGCTCAACAGCAGCAAGGCCGTCCTCGGCTATTCCCCATCCGGATCGCTTTCGACGCGCCGCTGCCGGATCCTCTAGCGGGCATTCTCGATCCCATTCGACATATTGTGTGGCAAAGTCCAGCGGACAACCAACGCGTTCTTGGAGAACTGCTCAAAGCTCTGGAAGAGGTCGCGCCCGTCAAAACGCCGATTCGTATTGCGCCCAGCAAGGGACTCCGCATTGTCCCACGGCCTATTAGCAGCGCACCGTCGCCCCAAGCAACGGCCGTTCCCGCTGTCCCCTTGCCTTTGGAACCAGTTGGCGGAGCCGTTCCACTAAACTCCGATTTCTACGTCTTGCGTTCGGCCGACGGGGAACTGCGCGGCGCTTTGACTCGCTACGACAGCATTATTCTAATCAAAGGAGGCCGGCAAATTGGGAAGACGTCCATGCTCGCTCGCGGACTCCAATGGGCGCGCGAACGCGGGGCCAAAGTTGCCTTGACCGATTTTCAAAAATTCAACGCGTCCAACCTCGAAACCGTAGCCAACTTCTATTTGAGCTTGGCCGAGTCATTGGCCGACCAACTCGAACTTTCCGTGATGCCCGCCGACGTTTGGGACGAACGCCGCGGGCCCAACGTCAATTTCGAACGTTACATCCGCCGCGAGGTCCTCGCGAAATTAAATGCCCCTTTGGTTTGGGGTCTTGATGAAGTCGATCGATTATTCCTCTGCTCGTACGGCAGCGAAGTTTTTGGCTTGTTCCGTTCGTGGCACAACGAACGAGCGCTCGACCCATCAGGTCCCTGGGCTGGGCTCACTTTAACGATTGCCTACGCGACCGAAGCTCATTTGTTCATCACCGATATGAACCAGTCGCCGTTCAATATCGGCACTCGCCTTACACTGGAAGATTTCACGCCGCAACAAGTCAGCGACCTGAACCGTCGTTATGGCAGCCCGCTGAAAGATCAGGCTGAACTCGATCGATTTGTCCATCTCGTCAGCGGCCATCCTTACTTGGTTCGCCGGGGTCTTCACGAAATAGCGACAAGGAAGATGAACATCGCCAGCTTCGAGGCTCAGGCCGATCATGACGAAGGCACATTCGGCGATCACCTGCGTCGGATTCTCGTCCTCCTGGCCAAGGATCCAGTTCTCAGCGACGTCGTCCGTGGCATTCTGAAGGGCCAAGCCTGTCCGACTCCCGAGAGTTTCTATCGCTTGCGCAGCGCGGGAATCATTACCGGGAATTCTCAGGATGACGTCCGGCTTCGCTGTCATCTGTACGCTTCGTACCTCTCCCGGCAACTCTCGTAGAACAGGCGTCTCGCCTGTTCCTGCGCCGAGAGCAGGCGCCAATAAAGTTTATCTCCGTCGTAAATTTTGTCGCGAACTTTAGCGGGCATTTGCATTTCTCTTTGATGCCGTTCGATGAAGTTTATGACGAGGAGCAGTCGGACCTCAGAGAAAGGATGCGGAATCTGTCGGCGCTGAAATGAAAGAGAACGGCGCACTTGCCTGGCATTCGCACCGGCGATAAAAGATCAACATGAGCGGTGCGCGTTTTCGCTTATCCGCCACGATACTGATCTTCGCGTGGATGCTAGT
>VHDE01000014.1 GCA_016871515.1 Verrucomicrobiota bacterium | reverse complement strand
GCCTTGATTGTCGCGGCGCGGCCCACGAATGTTCGGTCCGCATTCTTGATGTAATGATTGTTGCCTTGGAAATCACCACCGATTAACGCTGTCCCGGCGTCGGTCTCACCACTCACATCCACTTTGGCCAAGTCCGTCAATCCAACTTTGTCTCCCAACACTTGCACCTCTCCACCTTTGATTCCGCTCGCATCCAATGTTCCGTTGCTCACCACTGTCCCTTCTTCTGCCTTCAACACAATCTTGCCCCCTGCATTGGAAACTGTCCGAGCTCGCACGATCCCGCTATTGTTGATCGCTAAGGCATGCAGATTGTCTCCGGCCGCGCGCAAATCCGCCCGCGCCGCATCGACTAACCCTGAGTTAAACACGCGTCCGCTGCCGTAGAGCACGCCCACGTCGCTGCCATCTGTGGCCAACACCACTTCGGTTGAACCGAGCAGCCCGGCGCTCAAGGCCTTGATCGTGCCGGCATTTTGGACATCGCGCGCGACCAAATAGACGCTGCCGCTGCCGCCGCGAATCACGCCCGCATTCCGAACCGCTTTATCCGAGCGGCCCGACAAGCTGAGCTTGGCCTGGCTTAAAAAGCTCTCGTCGCTCAAGTTTAAGGTCGAAGCGATAAAGCCTTTGGTATCCACGTGCGCTCCCGGACCGACCAGGATCCCAGCGGGGTTTAAGAGGATCAACTGGCCATTGGCTTGCAGGTTGCCGTAAATGGAAGAGGGATTACCGCCCAAGACCCGGTTGAGAGTCGAGGCATTGGCCCCAGGCTGAATAAAGCGGGTCAGTTCGCTGGCGCTAATCGAGAAATCTTGCCAGTTGATGATCGCCCGCTCGGTGCTTTGGCGGATCGACAGTACGCCTGGGTACAGCCGATCGAACGAAACACTGCCGGCGGTGACTTGCTCGCCGATGGGGTTAGCTTGCGCCGGTGAGCTCAGAAAGAGAGCTGAGAGGAGTGTAAAAGAAGAGAGAGAGTGTGAAGGAACGCCGTACGTTTTCATTCAATGGGCCCGATTAAGGTTGTTGTCCGCTATTGATGTTAAGCCGCGCTGTTTGGCAGCAGTGCGACATCGTTGATCCGATTTGTCAACACAATTTAAGTTTTTCACTCACAAAACGAGCAGAGTACTCAAGCAAAGCACCCACGCGGAGAGCTCGGCTGCTCTTTGTCGCTTAATGTCACCGGCTGCAAGTCACGGCTCACCACGGAAACAGAGACAAGTTACACACCCGCCCAGGAGATAATCGGCGGAGGCGGGAAAAACTTTAGAAGAATTTTGAAAAAATTTTGGTACAGGGTCTTTACCGCAGATTTCACAGATTAACGCGGATGAAAAAGGCAATACAGAGACACGAAAACGTAGAGAAGAATTCCTCGCAGCCAACAAACAATTTGGACGATTGCAGGAAGCCAAATTAACCTGGAAACGCGTGACCCCATAAACCGCGGATGACTCGGATAGACACGGATAACGATTGTGTTTCTTTTGGGTTTAGTTCTTCATCCGCGTCTATCCGGGCTATCCGTGGTTCTTAAAAAGTTGGTATGCATTTCGCTTTACATCGAACTTCGTCTGTTGGTAACCCTAACCGGGCTCCTGCGTGGCGTTGAAGAGAACCTAAAACTATTTTCATTGTGAAAAATCATACTCAAACAAGCGGGCGCAGTTTCAACTGCAGGATTGCATTTAGTCGTTCGGGCAATCGCGCGCGGTGGGTTTTGGCTCTCATGGGCGGGATTTGGCTGAGCGTTGGCGTGCTCAGCGAAGCGGGGACGTTCAAGTCCAACTTTAACACAAGTTTGTCCAGTGCCGCGAAAGTTTATGGCGATGCATTGGTTGAAAATGGCGTAGTCAAGCTGACCAAGTTGACGACGAACACGGTCGATTTGGCAGGATCGCTGGTCATCGATGATCTCGATGCGGGGAAGCCTGTGAGCTCCTTCACCGCTCGATTCAAACTCCGGATGGATGGCGGCAGCGGCGGGGAAGGCGTTAGTTTCAATTTCGCCCCCAACGTCCCGGAGGCGGTGTTCGGAGAAGCGGGCGCTGGCAGCGGTTTGTCCGTGCTTTTTGATTCCTTCGAGAATAGTGCGGGTGAAACCCAGGGGATCATTGTCAAATATCGCGGAGAAACATTGGCCGCAACAAAGCTCAACCCGCGCACCGGAACAAATTGGGTTGATGTCACAATCGAAGCTCGCGCGGAAGGAACGATCAATGTGACCTATGGCACAAAGGCCGTGCACGCGAACGTATTTGGTTACTTGCCATTGGCCGGCCGATTTGGGATCGGCGCTCGGTCAGGACAGCGGACTGACGACCATGACATCGATGATTTGAATATCACCACGACGCCTGTCGCAAAGCCCTACGCCACACGCGTCGCGCCAATAGGGCGTAATATTCGAGCTGGTGCGGTTGTTGAAATTCAGCTTCAGGATTTTCAGACGACGGCAAATCCGGCATCGATCCAACTTTCCTTCAATGGGCAAGTCGTCACTCCAACCACAGCGAGTTTGAGCGGGGTGACAACGATTACGTATGATCCTCCTGGATTGCTGGAATCCAGTTCCACGAACGAGGTGAAGCTGGTCTTTTCAGACCGTGCCACGCCGGCAACGCGATCGACGATTCAATACGGTTTCGTAGTTGAGCAGTATGCTCGGATTCCGTCCAGCGCTGCGGTACCGCGCACGTCGGTTGTTTTGACAAATGCCGGGTTCAGGATTCGCACAGTGCAAGCGCGGGCGAACGCCGGCTTGGCCTCGATCATTGCGCGGGCGGAAGCGCAGCTGGCAGGGACACTGATCGACCCGGCGACAGGGCGACCCTTCGAGAACGAGGCTCGAGCGAACCCGAGCTCCTCGGATGGGACGTACGAAGAACCAGAAACCATTAATTTCGAGCAAGAAGGCAGCCCGATCGGGAACTTTACCGACGGGGAAAAGCGCATTCCTGGGATTCCGGGACGCGGGGGACATAACGACGGTATCGCAA
Organism: Verrucomicrobiota bacterium; assembly: GCA_016871515.1. Classification (GTDB taxonomy): domain Bacteria; phylum Verrucomicrobiota; class Verrucomicrobiia; order Limisphaerales; family SIBE01; genus SIBE01. The sequence continues at coordinate 67,997 of VHDE01000014.1, read as the reverse complement.
TGGAAGCGCTAACCTATTTGGACTTGCCAGCAGGCTACCACCGGTTCGGCGTCAACAGTGACGATGGCTTCAAGGTGACAATGGCGCGTGATGTTAGAGATGCGTTTGCGGGAGTCCTCGGTTCTTTCAACGGAGACCGGCGTTCGAGTGATACTGAGTTTTCGTTTTTGGTCGAGACCGCCGGAATGTATCCGTGCCGGCTGGTATGGTTTGAAAGCGGCGGCGCGGCCAATGTGGAGTTCTTTTCCATAGCCAGCGACGGACGGAAGATATTGATCAATGACCCTAAGAATCCTAACGCAATCAAAGCGTACCGGCCGACGAATGCGATGTTTGAAACGGCGCCTTATGTCGAGTCGGCAAGTCCAAGAATCGGGGAAACGGGTGTCAGCCGCAAACCGGCGCTGCAAGTGGTCCTGAAGGATGCACAAAGCCAGGTTGCGACCAATTCGATCCGGCTGTCCCTCAACGGGGAAACACTGACGCCCAACATCGTGAAGGCCGCCGGCACAACCACGGTGACGGCTCAAGTTGTGAATCTGCTGGCCGAATCAAGCCAGAATCACGTGTCGCTTACTTATGCGGACAACGCTGCGCCGCGGAACACAGTTGTGCGCGACTGGAGTTTCGTAACCGCGCGCGCCGCCAAACCGACGGGCCATTGGGACTTTAATGATGGGAGCTTGAAAGCCACACGGGGCGGCGATTTGGAATTTGGCGATGGCGCAACCGGCGAATTGTCGGCCCTAACCGAGTTCGGGACGACGACAAGTTTCGGCATACCTGACATCAAGGGCGAACCAGCCAAAGTGATGAAGCACGCGCGTCCGATTCAGCCAGGACTTACGCATCCCGGTTATTTGATAAAGCATGGCATTATGCCAAACGGAGGCGGAATCAAGGTGAATCAATGGACCCTTCTAATGGACGTTTTCTTTCCAGACCCGCAAGAGGGTGGCTTTAGTTCTTTGATTGAAACTGAAGATGTGGCGACCGGTGGTGATCTGTTTGTCCGCTGGAATTCCATTGCAGGACCCGGAACAGGTGGCATTGGAATCGCAGGTCAATATACCGGTGACGGCCGCACCAGAATGAATGTAGGCCAGTGGCAACGCCTGGCTATTGTCGTGGACCTGACTGCGTCACCACCGGTTCTCGGCAAGTTTATCGACGGTGTGAAATTTCAGGACCAGGGATTGACACCACCACAACTGGACGGGCGGTATGCACTCGGTCCTACTGCCCGCCTGTTTGCTGACGATGATAACGAGGTAAATACGTTTTACGTAAATAGCATTCAGGTGCGGGATGGCAAGATGACTGACGATGAAATTGCGGCGCTCGGCGCGCCGACGGCCGATGGCATTCCGTTGCCGACACAAGGAGTCAGTCTTGCCTACACACGAACCGGTAATTCCCTTCAAATCTCCTGGCCAGCGTCAGCCACCGGCTTTGTGCTGGAACGAACTGCGACGCTGCAGAATCCCGCATGGAAGCCTGTCCCCGGCGTTGCAAACAACATGGTGACCATAACGTTGGGCGGAACCAGTCAGTTTTACCGGTTGAAGCGCTAATATTTTTCGGGAGGCTGCCGGAAAATATCTAAAGTTAATCGGATCTTTGCCGAGTCTGACTATAGACCTTTCAGGCGTGAATGCCGTCGTGTGCACAACGGAAGTAAATGCCTGAAGGGCCTCTGCCGGTAAGGATGCTGGCGGATTAACAAATGACAAAAGGATTTGTCTATGAGCAAATAAGTCCATTCGCGCAAGCTAGCCGAGGAGCTAGTCGCTTCCCTTCTATTTACCCCGCGGCGGCTCGGAGGTTTTACTTTCCTTCGGACCAACCGCACATCTGCCGCTGTCAAGTCAATGATTTTGCGGGCAGTCAGCCGAGCTCGTGAATGGAAGGAACCCAACGGAATTAGCGAAAGGAAGCTTAGTTATCATGCTGAAGTGCGACGGTGATTCCCGGTGGAACGACGGCAATTCTCGTAAGCGGCAGACAGCGGAGCTGTTGGGCCAACTAGAGAAAACCGGCTCTTTGTTCAGGATGCCTGGTGGAGGGCCGCGAATGCTGCCCTGCATAAGGCCTCAGTCCGGGCCATGACCGTGCGCACGTTGTAGTTTTCGGCAATGCTGATCAATTCGAACATCGGAGCGATGCAGACAGCTCGATGGTTGGGCGAGGCGCTCAACCGTCAAGTCAAGTCTTTGTCTCAACTTTCCTCTGGTTCTCGGATTACTTCGCCGGAAGATGACGCTGGCGGTTTGGCTCAGTCAATCAAGCTGAGCAATGAGAGCCTCCGCGATAGTGCTGCATTGACCAATCTCAAGAATAGCCTTTCGTTTCTGCAGACCAAAGATGGCTTTCTGGAGAAAGTGCAAAAAGCCATCGACCGCATGAGCGAATTAGCCGTGCTGGCGCTCGATGCAACTAAAACAGATCAGGATCGCCAAAACTACGACGGTGAATTTCAGGCTCTAAATGATTTCCTCGAAGCGACTGCAGGCAAAAGCTTCAACGGCAAACAACTGTTCTACGGAAATTACGAAGTGGTTACAGGCAGCATGACCTGGACGGACGCCAAGGCGGACGCAAAGAGCCGGGGCGGTCACCTCGCTGCTATTACCAACCCCAACGAACTAAGTTACGCGCTTGGGCAACTGGGAGGTGGAACAGGTGCTTTGGGGAATAATGACCTCTGGTTGGGCGGATCGAATGAAACCACCAGCGATTCGGAATACGCTTGGGTAACTGGCGAGTCGGTCCTCTGGACTAATTGGGTGACAGGTCATCCCAGTACCGTCGCGGGCACGAAATACATTTTTGGAAATGGAGAGCCTGAAGATGGCGCCAACATTTACACCTGGGGCACCCAATTTGGCGGAACGCAATCTGCCTACCTCTTGGAGAAAGGTCTCAGTCTCGTCGTGAATGGCGATGGTCAGACCCTCCAAGTGGACAATCGCGGCATACCCTCGTTCACAGACAACCTGCTGACGGCTTCAGCAGCACGCACCGCGCTTCGGAGCACCACTCGAGCCGTCGAAGATGTTGCCGGCGCCCGGGCTCAGGTCGGCTCCGTTATTCAGCGAGTAACAGCTGAAATGGAAGGGCTGAGTATCCACACGGAAAACCTCAATGCTTCCGTCAGCCGCATAAGCGACACCGATGTTGCTTCCGCGAGCACCGAATTCGCTCGCAATACACTGCTGACACAAGCGGGCACAGCGATGATGGCTCAGGCCAATGTGCTCCCTCAAGCGGCGTTGCGGTTGCTTGGATAGCGCTTTCGCAGAAGCAATCCTCCGAGGCCTGTGATGTAATACTTTCCTTCTGACAACTTACCGGCTCCTGCTTTTGCTTCGGCTGCCGCCGATTCGGCCGCCCTTGCGGCTCGAGGCGCGGTTGGGCGCTTTCCCACGGCGGGACCGCTCTTTTTGCCGCCCCGATCTTCCTTGTTCACGGTGGCCCGCGCCCGTTGCTTCGCGACTTTCGGCGTTGTCCCTCGCCTAATGTAGCCTTCCTCGATGTGTTCGGCTTTCCTCTTTTGTTTGCTCGTATAACTCGATTTGTCGCCTTGCGGCATTTTATTTATCCTCCAGATATGGATTTAACCTTAAAGCGGCGATTGATCTGAACAGGAGGCAACGGAGGAAACAGAGAGAGAAAGACTTGGACTCGAAGGGGAGCTTGCAGGGACGTTCACCGGTCAGGTGAGATTCAAACAACAGTGCTGTTCTGGACCAATCTCTCCAACTCTGTTGCCTCTGTTCCCTCCTGTTCGGCCCAGCTGCTGTTTTCAGGTTTAAGCGGTCGTAGCCAAGCAAACCTCCGGCGCGGATTTCGTCAATAAGGGTCGACCGTGACTTTTCAGCCAGTTAAACGCTCAGAAAACACTCTTAATTCCCGAATTGCGTGGATAGCCGCTCGGGCTATTCTCTTTTCATGTTAGCTCCTCCCTTCCCTTTTAAGTCAGGACTTCAGCGGTTCCTCGTCGTATCGGCTCTTTTCGCGACGGCCTTTTCGGCGCAGAGTGCGCAAAGCGAGCAGCGTTTGCCAAACTTCGTCATTCTGTTCGCCGACGATTTGGGCTATGGAGACCTCGGGTGCTACGGTCATCCCACGATTCGGACGCCGAACCTGGATCGCATGGCAGCCGAAGGATTGAGATTTACCGATTTTTATTCCGCAGCTTCCGTGTGCACTCCGAGTCGAGCGGCTCTCCTCACCGGGCGTTATCCCGTCAGAAATGGCATGTGCAGTGATACACGCCGCGTCTTGTTTCCGGATTCGGCCGGCGGTTTGCCTCAAGATGAAACCACGCTCGCCGAAGCTCTGAAAACGAAAGGCTACGCCACCGCCTGCATCGGTAAATGGCACCTCGGACACCTGCCGCAATATCTGCCGACCCGCAATGGCTTCGATTATTACTTCGGCCTTCCCTATTCGAACGACATGGATCGCGTCGCCGACGCTAAATTGGGCCGGTCGATCTTCCTGGATCCCAAGGTCGAGTATTGGAAAGTGCCGCTGTTACAAAACGCGAAGATGATCGAACAACCTGCGCATCAGCCGAGCCTGACGAGGCGTTACACGGCAGAGGCCATCAAGTTTATCGGCCAGAACCGGAGCAAGCCGTTCCTTCTTTACGTCCCTTATGCTTTTCCCCATGTGCCGCTCTTTGCGTCGGACCGTTTTGCCGGGCAGAGTCCGCGTGGTTTGTACGGTGATGTCGTGGAAGAAATGGACTGGTCGGCGGGTGAAATCATGGCGTCGATTCGGAAGGAAGGAATCGCTGAACATACGCTGGTATTCTTCAGCAGCGACAACGGCCCGTGGTTGCTCTTTAACGAGCAGGGCGGATCAGCGGGTTTGTTGCGTGAAGGCAAGGGCAGCACTTGGGAAGGAGGAATGCGTGTGCCAGGCCTCGCTTGGTGGCCGGGCAAAATCAAAGCGGGCGCCGTGAGCCGCGACTTGGCTTGCACGATGGACATCTTTTCCACCTGTTTGTCGCTGGCGGGCGCGTCTCCTCCCTCAGATCGGGAGATCGATGGTGTTGATTTGGGGCCCGTGCTTTTCGGCAAAGGCAAGGGACGCCGGGACCTGTTCTTCTATTACCGTGACACGCAACTCTACGCGGTTCGAAAAGGCCCGTTCAAAGCCCACTTTATGACACGAGCCGGTTATGGAGATGAGAAAGCCGAAACGCACGATCGTCCATTGCTTTTTCATCTCGGTCACGATCCCGCGGAAAAATTCGACGTGGCCAAAGATCATCCGGACGTGCTCGCCGATCTGGCTAAGGAGGTCGAGCGCCACCGCACAGCGGTTGTGCGAGGTCCGCTGCAACTGGAGGAGAGGATCAAAAGCAACTGAGGGAGTGTCTCACCCGTTCCTGGAGTTTGCACATGTCTCGCTGAAGGGTACGGAGCGCGGACAAGGGTGTCCGCGCTCCGTACCCTTCAGAAGTCCAATGCAGGAGAATAGCTTCCAAGAGAACAAACTTAAACAGGCATATGGTTTCATTGACCGATCCCGAACTTCGATTACTGTAGGTTTGAAGATTGCAAAGAAGCTAGATTATTCATGAGCGCCAAGCTGCGAGCGATGCCAAAGGGCCGCACTCCGGTTTTCTCTCTGGGAATGGATATTTTTCACACGAATTGCAAGGACGACTTTAGCGTAGCGCAGACTTTCAGTCTGCTGTATCGCCGATTTGCAATCGGCATATCGTCCGCGCCTTCCAGAACGTTCGAGCCTACGGGCGATCCGCAGAATAGACTTCTGCCAAGCAGCAAGGTGAATGTTGCCCCTCGCCCCATCCGATGGGGCGAGGGAAAAGACCTGAGCGCTGGGCGCGTTCGTCCATCAGGCATAGCCCACCGCAAAAGCTCGATTCCCTCGCCCCATCGGATGGGGCGAGGGTTAGGGAGAGGGGCGCTGCAACTGTCAGCTACTGCATTCTTCCGCCGCCGAAGAGCGACTGATGGGAGGCGATGCAGCAGACTGAAAGTCTGCGCTACCACCAGCGGAGTTCGTCGGCGGGACGCGCTGTCCTGCCGCGGGTTCACGTTGATCGAGCTTTTGGTGGTCATAGCGGTCATTGGCATCCTGGCAAGTCTGCTCGTGCCGGCTCTCTCGCAGGCCAAGGCCAAGGCACAAGAAACGCGCTGTCTTAACAATCTGAAACAGCTCGGTCTCGCGACTTTGATGTACGCGGAGGAACACAAAGGCTTGATTCAAATAGACGCGCCATTAGACCCTGGAAGTACTTGGGGCAGCATTCTTAGCACGAACCAAAATCTAAAGTCCTTCGACATTTTTGTTTGTCCGCTTTACTCGCCGAAGCGGTTCACGAATTGGTTCAAGACTTATGGCGTTCGGCAAGACCCCGTCCGCGAAAGCACCTCAGGCGAGTTTGGCGAGATTTTGAAAACAGATGCTATTGTCAAGCCGACGGAGTACTTGCATCTGACGGATACGACGAGCCGCGGCCGGCAGGGAATTGGCGCAGAGCAGTACTATTATTTTCGAGTTGAGTCTGACAGGGAGGTTCATGCCCGCCACAAACAGAAGGCCAATGGCTTGTTTATTGATGGTCACGTGGAAGGTTGCAAACGCCCGCGCTTGGAAGGGCTTGGCATCAGTGGGCTGTATGACAAAGATACCGTCCCGGCTTATTACTGAGGGCAGGGTTGAGAGCCCGGTGGCAATCGGTGGCAGGCAGCATCGAGCCAAGGGCGGCCTTGAAGGATGTAATCCAAAAAATCCGAAGGCAATCAACCCGAAGCGCTGCGTTTAGGGCGGCAGCAGCCGTATCCGAAAGAAAGCGGCGCCCTCACAGCAATTAGTGAGGCTCACTTCACGCGCTGTGCTCGGCTCTGAGACGGGCGTGAATTGAGTCGGATCGATCCTGGTGGATTGTTCGACCACATATTTGTGGAGCGCGGTCGAGCTGCCGGTCACCATATTCGTCAGTGTGGACGATGGCCCGTCCCATTTGATGTCCAGAGTATTCTCCCGGCGCATGATCCCAGTAATCCGCGGCAAGGGACGATAGCCAATAATTCCTCGAACGGGCAAAAACGCCTCCCATTCGAACGCATTCCAAGTTCGCATCCGATTGTCGCCACTGCCTCCCCAACTGGTCTTGTAACGAACATACCTGGTTCCGGTGTCGGATACATAATAGCCATAGGCCAGCATGCCATGCACATTCGGATTGGCTCGGGGCAATCCAAGCAAGGACCGCGACATTTCATTGTAGTTTTGCAAGAAAAGCATGACAGGATAGCCAGCGTTTATCTCTGCCTTTATGCCCTCGAAGGTAAATCCCTGGCCAGCCGGCACGGTTGGGTTAAAATCGACGAGCTGCGAAAAAACGGTGCAATCATAACCGCGATGTTGTGTCCAAGCTCGCAATCCGGAGGGAATATCCAGCACAGGCACGTCACCTTGCGGCGGAGGAACGAAATTGACACGCCGGGCGCCGGTCGCGTCCCAAAAGACGAAGGCGTAGGCATCGATGTTGCCGTCGCATTCACCGTTCAAGTTTTGCCATCTGTTCTGGCTGGCGCCGATGAAATCGCTGATACAGTCAGGTTGATGTTCGGGGCGTCCGGCGGTGAGATACGGATCGGGCTCAGTGCTTTCATAACTGAGGTCCAGTTCGTGATTATAGCGAACCCAGTAGTCGTCGACATGGCCCAATCGATCGTAGGGCCGTCCGTCCGTGCCCGCTTTCGAGGCCCATAACGATTGAATGCCAATGTTGAAACCGACGTTGTTCAGCGGAGCGACACCGCCGGCCGTCGGACCCGTATAAAAATCTGAAAACCCATGCCGATCCCAGTAACCCATGAGGTTCCCAGCGGCAGTTCCAAAACATCCAGCATGCCACGAATAATCGGGAACATCGGTCAACATTACGTTCTCGGCGGCACGACTCGTTAAGGCCGCTGCCAGACAGCAACAGATCGCAAGAGCTGCTGGCAGCATCGATCGAGCCGCAACCATAAATCTTTGTATAAGCAAAATTGTGATCGAAAAGACCGGATTCTATAGCACAAGGTTGCGGCTCTGGCCACTGCGACTTACCCCTAAAAGCAAAAAAAGGCCTGCCCGGTTTGTGTAGGAATAGCGCTCGTGCTGCCCCAACAAATGGGGCAAATGAACTGCCTTATTCTTTTTGACACGCATTGGGTCCATGAATCGACTGTTGCAGTATCCAGGCCCGGCTTCAGCCTAATGCCTTTCGGTAATTCAAAGCTTTTGCGAATGGCTGTCCCGGAGGGACAAAGTGACAACAGCCCGGCGTTTGAATTTCAACGCCGGGAACCCAATGGCCAGGGGTCCAAGTCCGGAAGGGACGGTCGAAGCGTTGGCTCATTTTAGTGGCGTTCAGCCGTCCCATTCGGGCTCTCGGCAAATCTTGGGATCAAGCGCAGGCTTAAGAACCTGTTTTGCCCCCAGACTGGCCTGCGCGCTATTTGTTCATTGTTTCGAGTTGATTGCCTGCGCGCGGACGATCAAACTGCCGCGCTCTATGCGCATGATCAAAGCTTCTGTTCTGGACCAATTCAAAGCCCCCTTGAAAATGCGGGAGTATCCAGCGCCGGAGCAGCCCGAAGCTGGCGCCGCATTGGTCCGCACCGAGATGGCCGGCATCTGTGGCACGGATGTTCATCTTTGGAAAGGGGAGCTGCCCATTTTGCTGCCAGTGATCTTGGGACATGAAACTGTCGGACGCGTCGAGCAATTGGGCGATGGGCTTGACCGCGACTGGACGGGCCAGCCACTCAAGGCCGGCGATCGCGTGACCTGGAATTCGGCGACCTCCTGCGGCCAATGCTATTATTGCACTGAAAAGCGCCAGCCCACGCGGTGTCCCCAACGGCGCGCCTATGGCATTGGCTACCGCTGCGACCAGCCGCCGCATTTACTCGGAGGTTACGCCGAGTTTCACTATCTTCGCCCCCGCACGACGATCTTCAAACTCCCGGACGATTTGCCCACCGAATCAGTCATTGGCGCCGGATGCGCTCTGATCACAGCGATTCATGGCGTTGAACGGACGGGCCTCGCCTGGGGTGATATTGTCGTCGTGCAAGGGGCCGGGCCGGTTGGAATTTCCGCATTGGCGGTTGCGAAGAGCGCCGGCGCGGCTCAAGCGATCGTCATCGGAGGGCCAAAACATCGTTTGGAAATGGCCAAACGGTTCGGCGCGGACCACACGATTGATATTGCCGATGTGAAAGAGCCGGACGCACGCATCGCCGCAGTGCGCGATCTCACACGCGGGTTCGGCGCCGACGCTGTGCTGGAATGTGTCGGAAGCCCCGCGGCGGTGGTCGAGGGAATGGAGATGTGCCGGGACGGCGGCAAGTATCTCGTTCTCGGCCATTACTGTGACGCCGGAAATGTGTCATTCAATCCGCACGTGATGACACGCAAACAACTCCAAGTTTTTGGGTCCTGGTCCAGTGAGCCCCGCCACCTTAAAGCGGCCATTGAATTTCTCAGAGCAAATCAAAGCGAGTTTCCATTTCACCAAATGGTGACCCATCGCTTTCAGCTCGCAAATGCCAACGAGGCCTTGGCCACCACGGCGCGCTGGGAATCGGCGAAAAGTGTGCTTGTCCCGAACAATGCTCCCGAATCTGGTTGAGCCTGAAGCGGCGGTTCACACCACGAAAGATACGAAACAGACGATCGTCCCGTCCTCAGCTACGTGCAGCTTCGGATTTTTCCTTCGTCCTTAAACGAGATTTCATAGACGACCATTCCATCTCGCGTTTCCGTGTCGATGTCAGCGATTTCAGCAGCACCCGCTTGTGATCTCACCGTCACCTGCACCGGGGCTGGAAGGGGCTGGAAGGTCGCTCGATTGTTTTCTTCCTTGAGTTTGAACCGCGACTTCGGGGCTTCGCTCCTGAACGCCAGGCTTAACGTCAGTTCTCGATCCCGTCGTTTCGCGGGCACTGTAGTGCGAAGAGTCGAAAGTGCCGAAAAGTTTCGAACCGTCCGGCACTTTCAAATTTCTGCATCGTGAACGCTTCCAAGTAGCAAGGTGAATGTCGCCCCTCTCCCTAACCCTCGCCCCATCGAATGGGGCGAGGGTTAGGGAGAGATTTCTCCGAACCAAAATTTTGCGCATTGCGCCCATCAACCTGACGTTGCGGCATGTAGTCCCGGCTTTAGCCGGAGCGATTGCAATCCGCAAAAACTGTTTCGCTACCAGCCAATGCAGGACAGGCGGGACGCCTATCCTGCCGCGCAGGTTCATGGAGAGGGGCGCTGCAACTGTCAGCTACTGCATTTTTCCGCCGCCGAAGAGCGACTGATTGGCGGCGCTCCTGTCATTATCTCGTGGCAGCCTTAACGCTGGGCAGCTTTCAGAAAGGCCAGCAAATCGGCCAGTTCGGATCGACTCAATTGTTCTTCGAGTCCGCCCGGCATGACAGAAACTGAACCCGGACGCATTTCACTGACGTCAGAACGGGCGATTCGCACCTCAGTGCCCGGCCCGGTGCCAAGAAGGACCTCTTCGGGGCTATCCTGCCGCAGCACGCCGCTGTGTTGATCGCCGGATTTGGTAAGGACCATGACTGGCTCGTAGCTGCGGACGAAGCTGGCGCTTGGATAAACGATCGACTCCAAAAGATCGCGCTCAGTGCGGATTTGCCCGATGCGCGTCAGATCCGGTCCGAGATTACCGCCCAGATAACCAATGGCGTGGCACGAGGAACAGGCTGTCTTTGCGCTGTTGAAAATCGCCTGTCCACGGCGAATGTCGCCGCCCTTGACACCCGCAAGCAGCGCTTCGAGGTGCGCCTGTTGTTTTGCGAGATCGACATTCAGCGAGGCGAGCATGTGATCAGCTTGTTGTTGCACAATGGCCGGAAAATTGGTGAGACGCGGCTTCAGCGTTTCAGCGCGCAAGCCGGAGAGCCCTGCGGAATTCTGAAGGGCGCCAATGAGTTTCAAGCCCAACGCTTCGTTGGTTGCTTTCTCGAAAGCGGCGACGAGCTGCGGCATTTCGAGCGGCCCCGCTGTTTTGACGACTTCGGCCAGCGCCAGCAATTGCGCCGGGTCCAACTTCGCTTTCGCGAGGATGCTTGCCGCGGTCGTCCGCGTTAGAACGGGATTCGTCGCTTGGACATTCGCGCAGAGGAAATCGAACAGTTCGGATTCGACGCCGGTTAAGCCGCCCGGCACGGCCGCCAAAGCTCCGAGACGAACTTCGGCTCGAGTCGCGGGCGCACGCGCCACGCGCAGCAATGCCGTGGTCAATTCCGCAATTCCACTCTTGGGAGCAGGCAAGGCACGCGTCGTGACCACCGCCTGGCGGATGACGTCCCCATTCTTGCTCTGCAAGATCCGGGCAAGTTCTGAGGACCAGGCGGACGGTGTTTCCTTCAAGCCGGCCTTGGCCATGGCACGCAAGGCTGTCAGCCTCGATTCGTTCGGCGTTGCGGCATCAGCGAGCGTTTGCGCAAGCAGTTCCTGAATGGCGGGACCGCGAGCGAGTTGGGCGAGCTGGCGTTCCAAATCGATTCGGTCGCTTTCCGTGAGCCGTTTGGCGAGCAAACGTTCTCGGAAAAATCCAGCCAGCGCATCGGCCCAGTCCGGGCGGCGCCCGACGATCCATGACGCCGTCTCTTTCAGCAATTCGTTTGGCGAAACCAGAAACGGGGTGACGGTTTCGGGCTTCAGTCCGCCATAGTCCATTTGATCCAGCGCAATCAGCGCCGCGCGTTTGGTTTGCGGGCTCGTGGCCAGAAGTCCGTTCCGCGCGCTTTCGGGATCGGCGATTTCGATCAATGCGTAGATCAATGAATGTTCGAGAGCCCGGTCATTCCGAACGCCCGCGGCCGCTTTCAGCAGCTCCGGCGCCGCGCTCTTGTCGCCAATACGGCCGATGGCTTCGGCAGCGGCGCGTTTCAAATGCGGGGATTGGTTAGTGAGGAGACCGATCAAGCGCGGCAGAGCTTCCGCATCTCGCCAAACGCTGACCGAATGAATGGCGGCTTGGCAAACCGTTTCGTCGTGATCGCCCAATCGCATCCGGACAGCTTCTCTCGCCACCTGCCCTCGGATGCGCGTCAACGCCCAGACCGCACTTCGACGACTCTGCGATTCGCTAAATGCGAGCTTGCCGGTGCGAGCGTGAGGCGCTTGGGAGGATTGTGCGAACCCCTCCATCAATGCCGCCGCTGGACCGCCAGGTTGCTGGCCGATCTGCTGAATCGCCCGATTGCGAACCGCTGGGCGCTCATCTCCGAGCAGCTTGATCAGGTCCGCAACGGGCATGTTTGCCCACGCGAGCTTGAGTCCACGCGGATCGTTAATTCGCGGCGCTCCCGTGCGGCGGACACGATAAATGGCTCCGAGAACGTCTGGCTTCCAAAGCTGCGAGGTTGGGCAACAGAGCTTGTACCAGCCGCCGGTGTCGATCACGAGCAAGCTTCCATCCGCATCTTCCAAAACGTCCGTCGGGTGAAAATCTGTGTTGTCCGAAACAAGGAAATCGCTGTCTGTGGCGCGAAAGGTCGCGCCGTGCGGTTCAAGGACGTGGCGCGTGATCTTGTGGAGATTGAAATTGCAGGCAAACAAATTGTTCTCATACGCAGGGCCGAACGCGCGCGATTCGTAGCGCACGAGACCGCAAGGCGCGGCCGGGCCAAGATGTGTCAACACCGGCATTAACTCGCCAGTTTTCTTGTGATCTTCGAGCACATCATGCTGCTTCCCGTAAACGCCGCCGTAAATAGCGTGGATCAGACCATCGCGTTGACCGCCGCCGGGATGTTGAAAAAATGTGGTGGTGAAGATGCGCTCGCCGCTGGGTGTGAAAACGACATCGACCGGATTGTCCATGCCGCCGGTCATGACCGGTTCGAGTCCGGAGCCGTCAGGCCGGCAACGGAAGATGTGCGCGGCTCGAGTCACGAACGGTGCGCGCCCCGGACGCTCGTGAGTTTGTTTGGCAAACGCGCCTTTCGCCCAGTAAATCCAGCCGTCGGGACCGAGATAAGGCCCGTGCAGATCATTCGCGCAGCCGGTTAACGTTTTGCCTTGAAACCATTCGACCCGCTCATCTGCGACGCCATCGCCATTTGTATCGGTGAGTTTCCAAATACTGGGCGGCGCGCTCACGTAGAGCGACCCGTCGAACCACATCGTTCCTTCCGGAAACATCATCTTGTCGGCAAACACGAGTGTCTTGTCGAAGGCGCCATCGCCATCGCTGTCTTCCAGGCGGACGATCCGATGCGGTTTATCTTGAAGCTGTTTTTCGACTTTATCGTTTGAGCCTGACGAATCAGCTACATAAAGCCGTCCTTGTTCGTCGAAATCCGCGACGATCGGCCGATCGACGAGTGGCGGTCCGGCGATCCTCTCAACGCTGAAACCTTCCGGAACGGTGAAGGTTTGGGCAGGGAATTTGAACTCGGCCGCGACCGCTGGAAGCACGAGACCGATAGTTAGGATGCAGGCAGGAAAACCTGAGCGCTTCATGGTTGAGCCTTGGTTGGTCGACAACATGGCCGTATTGAACCGACGCTCGCCGAGCTTGGCGATACCAAATTCCCTTGGGCCAAAGCTCGAAGGTCGAAATCCGAAACTCGAAACAAATCCAAAGTTCAAATTGGCAGATTCCGCAAACGTCCGTCGGACGGTTTTTGAGGTTCGAATCTGCTTAGTGCGGTTTTGTTTCGGATTTCGGATTTCGGATTTCAGACCTGCCTCTATGCCCTTCGTGTCTCTGCACTGTGTTCGGTTTACTCGACCTGTTTGATGAAGATCGGTTCCTGGACTCCACCCAGATCGACAAAGTTTTTGATCTTTTCGAGGATGATGCTGGATATCTTATTCCCGGAACTCACGATTAACACGCCGTCCTTGCTCACAATGTCGGAAAGGAGAACGTGCCCGACTCGCAATTCCGACGCGGCGATGCCGCCCTTCTGCGTTGAAGATGTCTTGATGAGACACGCTGCCGCGGCTCCGACGATTTCGGGGTCATAAAGATTCGGCCAGCGCTGGAGCGTTTCGATGGCCCGAAACGTGGGCATCTCTTTAGCTTCCAATTCGACCAATTCTGTGAGGACCCGCAAGATTCTGGCGCCGAGCGGAATCTCATGACGTGAGACCGCATCCACCGGAATGCCGGAACCGTCGAAGTTCTTGTTCTGATACCGGATGATGCGCGCAACATTCTTCAACCGCGGGATTTGCTTGAGGAGATCGGCGCCAACGAGTGGGATGCGATTCAAGATATCGCGTTCCTGTCCGGTCAATGTGTCAGCGCGGTCTGAACGAGCTTTCTTAAGCAATGCGCGTGGGACGGCCACTTCGCCGATTGAGGCCAGCATCGCAGCCAGGTCGAGCTCCCCAAAATCGGTGACCTTGAGCTGGCCGGCGAGTTGATGGAGGTCATCACGCACCTTCTCACCGCGACCACACGCTTCGGGGTCCATCAGGGCCATGATGTCGGTGAGCACCTTGATGCTTCCATGCAACGTGGATTGGAGCAGCTCCTTTTCTGCGGTCACCAACTCGTTCTGTTTAATCGCCGCCCGAACAACGGAGGTGAGCCAGTCCGGCGCGCAGGGCTTGGTGAGGAATGGAAAGACATGCCCTTTGTTAACGGCCTCGATTGCGGTTTGGCTGCCCGAATTGCCAGTCAGCATGACGCGCACAGTTTCCGGCGCCTTTTCGCTGATCAGGCTCAGCAATTGGATGCCATTCATGCCTGGCATATCGATCCCCGCAATCACGACGGCATATGGGCCTCGCTGATCCAAGCAAGTGAGAGCTTACTCCCCGCCCGCGGCGGTATCGACCGAAAACAAGATCCCGAGCGTGGACTCATACATCTGCAACACCGCCGGAGCGTCATCGACGCATAGAAGTCTCGAACTCATAGACGCGGGAAGGCGCTGGAATTTCGCATGGGCACTTGCGTGCTTCTGCTCTTGATCTTGATCGCCCTTGAATCCGCGTTTTGATCAAAATCAAGAGCAGGATCATGATCAAGAATAGGAATCACTCCACAATCGCTGGCGCAATGAGAGGGCGGGCAGAAAACAAGCGAGACGGCATGGACACGATTGAATTCTTGAAGGGCGCGATGCTATTTGTAAACCAGCGATGATCCACTTGAACGGCTCGCGGCAGCCAGGAAATGTTATTAGCCACAACTTCGGCGCCAGCACGTCGGAATTTCGAAAGTCCCGTGCTTTTCCAAGTTTTCACTTCCGAATGCCCGTCGGCAAAGGTGAACCCGGCGGCATCGCCGTGCCTTCCTGAGGGCGCGTCCAGCCACGGATTGTTGTTGAAGCGCCGGAGATCATCGAACGGAAAGAAATGCGAATCATTGATGCTATTCTCGTGTTCATCGATCAACGTGTAGAGGGCCGAAGGTCCGGGCCCGGTAATCGAACTGAGCTTCGGCACAGTTTTGAAAGCGGAGGAATTGTTTTGGACCCAGGGCGTCGTGGTATCCCCCATGAACGCGTTCATCGCATAACTGCGATTGCGCAAGACGATCTTGCCCGCCGAACGAAGGCCGGCAATATCAGCCGGACAGTGAAAAACTTCCCGGCTCGTTAGCTACTTGAACGTCGGACTGTTCGTGATGAAACGATCGTTGACCGCGTCGGGCGCACTCACCACATTCCCTTCACACCACGCCGGCGCAAGCCGCGACGAATTCGGGCCCAAGGCAACATCGTCGTTGTCGAACGCATACATGATCCAAGCCAGCCCCAATTGTTTGGCGTTGCTCATGCATTTAATGCCATTGGCTTTTAGCTTGGCCCGGCTTAAAGCGGGGACCAGCATCCCAGCGAGGATCGCGATGATGGCAATGACCACAAGCAACTCTATCAACGTGAAAGCGGCGGCGGAACCTCGGCGGGCCGCGTTGTTCGAACGTGTGAAACACGAGGGGTGATTGGGAACAAAGCGTTCTTTCATGACACCGACCATGCTTGCGAATCGGCGCCGAGGCGAGAACAGAGTCCGCCGCGAAGGCTGCGCACCCGGACCTTGCGCAAAGCCGTTGGGCATCTTGGCGCCAACCTGGCTCAAACCGGCGATTCGTCGTAACACAGAGTTTGGACATTTGACGGGCTGGACTTGGTCGCGGGATTAAGTCGGTTGGAAATGTCCAAACTCCAGAGCAGAGTGAAACTCTGCGTTACGAGGCGCGATGATTTTGTTTACCCTTCAGCAGCGTTCAGGCAAACTTCGACCCATGAACGACCCGAAACCTGGCACTCGGAGGTCGCGCATTTCCCGGCGGACAGTTCTGAAAGCAACGGCGGTGACCGCCTTAGCCGGAGCGCTAGAGCCGAGGACGGTCAAAGGCCAGACGGCATCAAGCCAAGTTCCTGGAGGCTTCAAGATTACCAAGAACCGAATCCATCAATCGGTAATGGGCTGGTGTTTTTCGCCGATGAGCGCGCGTGATCTGGCCCGCGCTTGTCGAGAAATCGGAATCGTTGCCATCGAAGGGATCGGACGCGAACATTACCCGATCGCGCGAGAGCTGGGTTTGAAGATTTCGCTGATCGGCAGTCATGGGTTTGCGAGAGGGCCGTTCAGCACCGCGAACCATGCTTTCTGTATCGAGGAATTGCGCAAGGGCATCGACTTGGCCGCGAGCGTCGGCTGCAAAAACGTGATCACATTCACTGGGATGCGCGAACATGGCGTTAGTGATGAAGAAGGCGCTAGGAACTGCGTGACCTGTTGGAAACAAATCATCGGCCATGCGGAGAAGAAAGGAATCAATCTTTGTCTCGAACACTTGAACAGTCGCGACAATACCCACCCGATGAAGGGGCATCCGGGTTACTTTGGCGACGATCTCGATTTATGTGTGAAGTTGATCGAGCAAGTCGGGTCGCCAAATATGAAACTCTTGTTTGACATTTACCACGTGCAAATCATGCATGGCGATGTCATCCGCAGATTGCGAAAGCACAAAGAGATGATTGCCCATTATCATACGGCCGGTGTGCCTGGACGCGGGGAACTAGACGAAACGCAGGAGATCAATTACCCGCCTATCCTTCGCGCAATCCTGGAATCCGGCTACGAAGGATACGTGGCTCAGGAATTCATTCCGACCTGGCCGGATAAGGTCGCCGCCTTGCGTCATGCCGCAATGGTCTGCGATGTGTAATCAGCAGCGCTTTGCATGCATTCAAACGGCAGATTTACTCAAACCAGCGAGCAAAAGGAAAAGTTATGTTCTTAATCTGTCGCGTCGAGGACGCCTGCAACGAGTGGGATACTGCGCTTCTAATGGCCAAAGACCAGGGAAGCAAAGCGGTCATACTCCCGCGCGTTCGGGCCACTTTCCGATCGCCCGTCCGCAGAACAGGAAAGTTCCGCAAAACTACATGACGTGTTTTCATGGTCTCTGATCGGGCGGGGCGACGGACAGGAAATGGAACATTGGATGGACGCGCACTTGCTTCTTTTTCGTTTGCAATTCGACTTCCCATCTCCAGGCAATGACTTTCTGCCGCGGTTGTCGTTCCATTCGAGATGCTCTGACACCCGCCAAAAACTTCTCCCAAGGCGCAGCCAGATCCGATTTTCGCCAGACCGTATTGGTCGCAAAGACGTAAACGGTCAGACCGGACGCTTTGGGGA
Source organism: Verrucomicrobiota bacterium (assembly GCA_016871515.1). Lineage (GTDB taxonomy): Bacteria > Verrucomicrobiota > Verrucomicrobiia > Limisphaerales > SIBE01 > SIBE01. The sequence continues at coordinate 50,318 of VHDE01000014.1, read as the reverse complement.
TTTCCAAAGCCATCGCGCCGCCTTCGCTCACAATTGTCGGAGCGGCCACTGCCTGCCGAACGTCCTGCCGCCAGCGTTCTCCAGCGCGCAACGCTCGCACGATGTCATCGGCGTTGCGGCTTAAATCGCGCGAGTTGCTAAGACACCGGTAAAACGCGGCGAAAGCCAGCCCCACGATCACTGTCCAAATCGCGATGTAAATGAGGACATCAATCATCAAGAATCCATAGTCGCCTCGCAGTGGGCGGAGAAGTCGTTTGGAACGAAGCTGAGTCTGCTTCATCCCAAATCGAAGCGCACCGCCATTCGTTGAAAGGTGAACGTTCGGCGTTCGATATTCGATCTCCACTTATTTCGTTTGGGTTGAACTTCGGTCAGCTTCCAGAGTGATCTCACGCCAGACCCTGCCGCCTTTGCCGTTCTTATCCGGCAGCCACTCCAGGCGCACGACGGGGTATTCCACACTTGAGATAAATCGGCCCCGCGGCAGATTCTGAGCTGCTTTCGCGGTGACGGGATACGGCTGAGATCCTTTTGGGAAAGCTTGCCATTCGCCAGCGCGCAATACCTACATTTCACCATCGATAATCTCCATCACGACGGCTGCGAGGTAATAAGCCCGACAGAGCTTTTGTTCGTAAGCGAAGGAGAAGCCGACAGGAATCATGACAGCCGCGAGAATTCCCATCGCCACAACCAATTCGACGGTGAGCGAACCAAGCCGGTTCGTCCTGAAGGTGCGCGGGATCACCATGACACTGCTCCTTCGAGAATCATGCAGATGCCGCCAAAAACGAAGAGCGCGAAAAGGCCAACCATGATTCCATTCAGCACCACCAAAAACGTGGTGATCATTTGTCCGGCGGCTTGTTCTTGCTGAAACGCCGTTGCATCCAGCGACTCGCGCCAGCCTTGCAAGGCGGCCATGAAGTTGCGCCCGGTCTGAAGCGCGTTTCCGAGACGCCAGCGAAATTCACTTGTTTGATCGAGGTTGCCGACGGCTTCAGCAAGTCCGATACCCTGCCGCAGGCTGGCCACGACTTTTGCGGCTCGCTTTGCGAACAGCTCATTGTCCGTCGCGTCGGCCGCCAGGAGGATGGCGCGTTCCTCGGGCACCCCAGCATCGAGCAACACGGCCAGCATCGGGGAGAAATCTCGTTGCATTCGTTTGCGACGCCATGGAATCCAGTAGAAGAACCCAACCAGGCTCGGCACAGCGAACCCAGCCTGCAACCATTGAATCAATCGAGGGCCGCCAACGTAGAAGATGGCTCCCACGTAGAAAAAGAGCGCCAGCAGGATCTGCGCCTGCGCAATGGTGGTCGCTGCATCGAAGAATGGCAGCCAGGCGAGGGATTGTTGATCCGCAACTTCCAGCACGTCAGCCACAATCGATCTCAGCCGCGGAACAACAAAGACCGTCATCATCCAAAAGAGCGCCGGAGTGATCGGGATGAACACGAACGCCAGCACGACCAGATAATTGTAAGAACTCCGGACTTGCGAGCTGGCTTCTCTCAAGAGCGTGCGGCATGCAGGAAGAACTTTGCTCAGATCGCCAGTTTCGCTTCCCACTTTGAACATCGCCATCATCTGTGGCGGCAACAGCCCGGATGCGCGTTCGAGCGCCGGAACCAGATCCCAACCGCTCTTCAGGCAGGTCGCCAGCAAATGAAAGCGCACGCCCAAACTGTGATCCCGGCTTTCGGCAAGCCACGCAATTGTCTGCTCGATGCTTCGCCCCTGACGAACTCCACTCTCCACGAGATCCAGAAGAAACCGCGCTCGTTCCTGCCTGCGCAGCGGCAACGCAATCAGGAAATAGATCAGATGAAAAAACGCGTACAACGGAATGAGCCAGACAATTACCCACGCAAAGTTTGCGAGGACAAAATTAATCGTCTTCATGGTCCGCCCAGTTGGTCGAGAACCGTTCCAAACCTGAAGAACAGTTGAATGAGCGGGAAGGCTTGGCTAATGAGCATCACCCCCAAAAACAAAATCGACACGGGCAGCGCCGCATAAAGCAGCATTTCGATCCGATGGACCGCGCGCGCTTGATAAATTTCGGCCGCGCGGCGAAATCCCTCGGCTAAGTTTTCACCGCCGCTGCTGACCAGCCAGCTAAAGAGCGGCGGAACAGTTTTGCTGTCAGCGGCGATGGCAGGGAATTTGGCGTCGCCGACGGACAACCGCGCTTGCCGGCGGGCGATATCGCGCCCGACCGGCGTTTGGGTTTCCAAGGAACCGAGCAAGGCGAGCGAATCGTTCAGGTTGCTTCCGCCTCGCAGCATCAGGTCCATCGCCAAGGCGAATTGCGAAAGGCTCGCTTCCTTAAATCCGGGCAGCGTGCAGCGCAACCAGCGTCGCAGCGCCGGCAACGCGATGGTCACGAGCACAAACACCGTCGCCGCGCTCAGAAAGATCACTGGCATCCATACCATGACGGGAACGCCATCTGACGTGAGACTGCTCATCACTGCGCCATTAAGAACGTCGCGCAAGATTTCCGGAACATCGCGTGTGAAAGCGCGAAAGAATGAGGCCAGAAAGAGCGACAACCCCAACGACGCGAACAGCACGATCGCCGGATAGATCATCAATCCTTTCAACCGCGTGCTAATGAAGCTCACCTTTTGGTAATAGTCCGCCAGCCTCGTCAGGACGCCGGGAAGATCGTTGCTTTGGACGCCGATCTGGATCATTTGACGGTACAGCTTCGGCAAGTGGCGTGCCGTTGGCCAAGGCTGTTTCCAGGCGTTGCAATTCGCTGCGCAACCGGCCTCGCCGCATCGTCGCGCAGAGTTGTCGCAACGCGCCCTCCATTGGAATGCCGCTGCGCAACATCCCGGCCAACTGCAGATTCAAGAAAGCAAATTCGTCAGCTTTCATGCGGGTGTTTCAAGACGCAGGATGGGAGGCCGCTTTGCCTCTAAATCGAAACAAGTCAGATTGGGACAGCCGCCAGCGCGGTTATCGGAGCGCGGATGCCCACATCCGCGACGCAGCCGGTCGCAACGAACCTGCGCGGATGCAGGCATCCGCGCTCCTATAGAAGTCCCAATGTTGGTTGCTTAGCATCGTCCTTCGCATCAGGTTGTCTTTGACATTGCTCTCACACGGAGATCACGTTCGTCTTGGTAAAGGTACGCGTGCGGTTGCCGTGCGTTTGGTGCTGGAAACCTCAGGCCGGCCCCAGCGAGGCCCAGGCAGCCCACGAAATGGCCACCAACAAAACGCGCTTGGGCCTTCCTCTCCCTCACCACCAGCCAGGCCACGCAAGTTATCTTTCAGTTCATCAATCGCAACGCCACAGAAGTAGAGGGAGTTCATGATGAGAAGGGCAACGTAGGCGCTGACGACGAAAACTCCGCCGACGGGCGAGCGGAATGCCGCTCCTTGCGTCAACAATCCCAACGCTGCCACTGCGCCGAGCAGAACCACCCATCTTATCAAGAACACATCATAAATCGTTTGCCGGATGGCGCGCGTTGCATTCGCTGCTTTCCAACCCTGCCAAACGCTCACCCAACAGAGCACGTACAGGTCAGCCAGTAGTTTTGCGATGAGAAGCACGAAAGCGATCACCCAACCCACGATCGTCCAACTCGGCGAGGCAATCTCCAGGCAACCGAGAATCATCAGAACAACATCCGCTGTTATGACAAAGAGCAGCGGCCATACGAGCTGCCTTTTCAGCCCGAGCAATCGTCCGCTCAGGATCGCGTCGTCGCCCAACGGTGTTGTCAAAACGAGCTCGAGAACGCGGCTTCCGCGATCTTCCGCAGCCGTTCGGCACGCGTGCAGCACAGTCGCGTACATCAGCAGCAAGTGAAGGAGCATGGCCGTCCCAAAATAGACCGGCAAAGCAAGCCATCCTTTTCCGTAACATACCCAACCCGCAACCCAAGCCATCACTAACAATGCAAGCACGGGCCCAAATCCAAATCGTCTTTTCTCTGGCCGCAGAGCGAGCCAAAGCAACGGATTCAAATCGAGCCAGCGACGTCCTCGCCCTCGAGCAAAGGACAATCGGCGGCTGGGGCCGGGATGTGCCCGAATTAGGGAGCGCACCGAGATTGCTTTGTCTTGCCAAACGCGCGGCAGAAGAAAGCTAGCCAAAGCGAGGAACAACCAGCTCAGCAAATGCGTCACCACCCACGACGTTCCAAAGTGAAGAGAGGCGCCTTTGCCAAAACCAAGCGCGGCCAACAGGGAACCGGCCGGGCTAAAAATTAAGAACCCCGCATGCACTTCCGCGGCATTCAGAAACCGCCGCAGCCCATGCCCCAGCGCGGGCCAGAGAATGCCGATGATGAGCACGGCCAGAACCGCACAACTCAAGGCCCGTCGCTCGTTCCGGCAAAGCGTCGAAACGAGCATTCCCGCGGAAACAGAAAAGAACAGGGCGTTCAGCAATGCCAGCATCATCCGGAAAACATCCAACCCTGTGACGCCGCCGAGAAAAATTCCCAAGCCCAAAGTTGGCAACGCCGCCAGAACGCAATACGCGCCGTTCAGCGACCGGGATACAAGCTTGCCAGCAACAATATCGTATCCCTTCAAGTCAGTCAGGAAAAGAAGGCCCAATGTCCCATCGCGTTTTTCCTGGCTCAAAGAATCCGCGCCGACAAACGCTCCTCCAAACAGAACATAAACATAGGCGAGCACCGACAATGCGAGGAACAAGTTCTTGCCTGCCGCCATTGCGTTGAGCAGGCCGCCGAAACCAAGATACAGCATCCCCAGGCTAATCACGGCAACCAGCAGGGCCGCCAGGCTTCGCGAATAGTACGTTCGCGGAACGCGCACAAGCACGCGCAGTTCGCGCTGCATGACCGGCAGAAAGCTCATAGACTCTGAAAGGCGATTCCCGCGAAACCGAGTGCCATCATTCCGATCAAGCTCATCGAGCCAGAATATCCTGCATAAGCCAGCACAACGCCCCAGCGCAGATGTCTCGCCCCCGGATTCCAGAAGCTTTGCTCCGCTCCGGAAAAGCTGCGCCACACCTCGCAGCTCTGCAGTCCGAGAAATATTCCAAATATAGAAAACATTCCCGCCACCCCAAACAGCCGGTCGAACGCCACCGTAAAACCAAAGCCGATGATCCAATACCAAAACAAAGCCGGCCGCCGCCAGGTCGCCCCGGTTTCCCGCCGCACCCGCTCGTGCAACCGCAAGGCTTGCGCGGCCAAACCCAAGCCAATCACCGGTATGGCGCCGATCGCGCCATCCCAAAAGCAACGGACGGAGCATCGAATCAACCGTGCTGTGTCCACAGACCTCGCGACCGCAGCTTCGCCAGGCGTTCGTTCCAAAGCCATCGGCGTCATCCGATCACTCTTTTGATTTCGGCCTCATCCGACAATTGGCGGGTCAGCATCTCTTTCGCGGCCTGTTCCAACGAACAGCGCGTCTCGATCACCCCGGGACCATGGTGGCGGATTTTTGTGCGAAGATGTGAATCAACGGCCAGCCATTCGACAACAGGAATTCGGCCGCGGTATCCGGTGGACAGGCAATTGGGACACCGCTTGCCCAAACAGTGTTGGCACAGGCGCCGACTGATGCCTTGTCGATTCGCCCGTCTTGGGGAAGCGAATTCTGGTAAGTCTTGAGCTTGGCGAGAAATTTAATCCGCCCAAAGACACGCTCGGCAATGTCGTCGGTCAACATCGAAGCCGGAGTCATCACGCCGTCGAGCCGGAACATAATCTGCGCCAGTGGTCCAGCCAACTGCAGATGAATATCGCTCGCTCCGGCCTGCTCCGCTTGCTGGATAAGGGTCTCGACCAATGCTGGTGCGGACTTCTCAGAATTCGGCATATCGACCGTGAACGGCAGTTTCATTCAACACCGGCAACATATTCCGTTGGACCTGGGATACAGCTATTCGTCACGGCGGCACGGTCTGCGCTAGCCGAGAACGGCCATGCGCTTGCAGCAATTAAGACGAGCACTCTAACTGAAGGGGCGATGATCTTCCGCTGGCTCTTACGCATCCGCTAGCCCCAAGTCTAATCCCTGTTCCCTGAATGGCGTCTGGAACGAAGGGCGGGCGCACGCCAGTGATTGAAATCGAGAGACGATTGAGCAGCGCACTGTGCCAGCCCTGGTCGTCATCAATATTATTCTCGAACGCCTTGGGTATGCGCAGTCCCATTTGTTCAAAGGCGTTGTACATCCGCGCCAAGTGATGAGCGCAAGCTTCGTAGCCGATCTCGTCTCGGCGCTCGAAGCGGGCGACAGGCTTTTGCAATGCTACGGCACACACGCGGCAATCGTTCGACATCTCACTGCGCAAGATTTGCAGGCCTATGCTGTCCACAATTCTCCCTCCCGAAGAATCTTCTCGCGAAAGCGGCACTTTGTTAACAGAACAACATCGACTGGGCGTTCGAGCCGCTCCCACAGTCGCGAGGCTAATTGCCAAGAGTTCATCTGCGACGGCTCCTCCTGAAGCGCCAGGTCCACATCCGAGCGGCAATTAAAAACGCCTGGCTTCGTAAGCGAACCGAAGATAATCACTTTGGCCCCCGGAATGAACTCGGCTAGCGCCTCCCGCAAGCGTTGCCGGACTTCCCCAAATAGCGCGATCCGCCTTTCGTAACGGACACGGTCGCGTTCCTGGAGCAGCGTCATGGCATCAGCTTAATGAGAACGTTTCGGTTGGTCATCTGAAAAAGTCGCGTTCCCTGTCCGTTTTCGGCGGGCTGAGATGTTTCAGTTAAGGCGCAGTGGCATCCGGCGAACGCGCTGGACGGACCGCTATTCTTTCACGTAACAGCGCGATCAACGCGCCGGGCAGCTTCCACCACGATTGGCTTGGTTTCGGAGGTTGGAATCGGTCTGTGGCAGCCAGGCGGAATTCCCGATAAAGTTTGGCGCGGCACCAGATCGACCAGAATACGCCGTTCAGGATTGGAACGCCGCCGACGATCATCGGAATCAGATAGGGCAGGTTGGTTTCGAGGTAGGAAGAACTTCTGGCCCAAAAAGCCAATTGAAGAAGAAAAACCACAATGGGCCAGGGCAACAACATGATGCGCCAAAAGGCCGCCCCGGAAGCGTGATTGGCCTGTTTCACTCGCAACGCCATCCACATCGCCGTCCAACCCAAAGCGATCAAGTTGGCCGCGACAATCGCAGCGCCGATCAACAGCACTCGCACAGAAAAGATTTGCTCGCCGTTCGCGCCCGCTGCAACCCGCGCCGCGCCATAGGCGAGCGCATTGATCGCTATCACCGCCAGCATGGGACCGGTGAGTTGCCGCCCCAGGGCCAGCCATTGGCCACGCAGAATTGCTTTCACGGGCAACGGCGTCGAAATCAACACTTCCAACGTGCCGCTATGACGATCTTCCGTCAATCGCTGGCAGGCCGTTGTTGTGAAGTTCAGCAGCACCGCGAGGGTCAACATCATTATGCATATGACACAGGCGGGCACGACCACGTTCGGGTTTGATGCCGAGTAACGCAGCCAAACTCCCCCCATCGTGACGGCCACAACGCCAATGAAAATCCACAGAGGCAGCATGGCGAAACGTTCGCGAGCCGCGAGCCAGTAAAACGGGTTCCTCTCCAGAAGGCGGTTTCGGAGATGGAGCCGAGACTGCAAAGAACCGAGCTTGATCCGCTGCCAACCGCCACGCCATCCCTTGCCAAACATCCCCGCGCGGATGGGTTGATCCTGCCAGCAACGAGGCAATAGAACGCAAGCGAGAGCGAGGAGACCCAACGAAAGCAGAACGGTCGTCAGGAGCGACCACCAGAAAAAGTTTAAGCGCAAGGCTGAAGACGTTTCGAAGGCCATGAAATGTGTGTTGAAGGGGCTGAGAAACTGAAGGACGCCGGCCAGTTCGAGCGAATATCCGTTGCGCCGCAGAAGCTCGCTCAGCGCCGGGAAGACAAACATGACCGCAGACATCGTACTCGTAGCGGCGCTCAGGGCCGCGCGATTGCGCCGGCTGACCGAGGAGACAAATAAGCCGACTGATAAAGCCAGACCGAGGGAGGCCGACAGGTTCAGCATGATCTTCCAGAATTCAGAGAGTTTGATGCCGCCAAGCGTGAAGGTAACGGCCAGCACCGGAAAAGCAGCGAGAAAGCCGCAAAAGGTTTTCAGCGAACTGCTCAACAGCTTGCCAAGAACGATGTCGCGTCCCTTCAAGTCCGTGAGCAAGAGAAGGCCGAGCGTGCCTTCCCGTTTTTCTTCACTCAAGCAATCAGCCGTCAAGTTCACGCCGGCGAAAACATAGATAACCAACAGAGATGTGCTGATCCCATGGAAAACGTCCCGTCCGGTTAGGCCAGTGCCGCCCAGTTGGTTCATCAGCCAAAACATCAAGACGCAGCACAACAGCACTAGGAGCGCCGTGATGCGGCGCGCCCAATAGGTCTTGGGATCGCGCGCAGCAAGGCGCAGTTCACGTTCGGCAACAGGCGACATACTTAGGGCCAAAGTTTATGACAGCGTTCCGGGATAGTTGTTTCGCGATTTCTAATTCAGTCTGTCACTGAACTGCTCCATACGAGTCTGTTAATGAATCACGCCTGCAGGACTGCAGGACGCAGCGTTTGACGCGAAGCGTTTGGAGTGCGCGGAGCTTGCTCCCGCTTTGGGAGGCGGAGCGGCCTAAGCCAAAGAGCCAGCAAGCTGGACGCAATCCAAAACGCTGGCGCGTGCCGGACGGCGGCACTAAAACACCTTGGCTCGTCGTCAAAGTGCCGGCACCGCGAGCTACATGATGGAAAGTTTTTTCTCGCGGATAAGGCGCCGCGCAAGGCGCCGCCAAATGCGGATGATTTGGCGAGGAATCGCTATGCACGACATCAGGCGGCACCACGGACTCATTCTGTCACAAGCTCCCAGCCAAACCCGGGCCGATCCGAGGGACGCATGTAAATGCCTTCGGGACCGCGCGTGATGTTGTTTTCTTCTTCAAAGCCTTTGTAAACTTCGGGAGGGCCGCCGGGCGCGGGCAGGAACATTTCGCACCATGGACTGTTCGTCGTTGCGAAAATAAAATGTGGGGCGCCCCCGCGCCAGCCACCGTGCGGAATTACGGGAATATCGTGAGCAGCCGCCAGCGCTCCGATTCGGCGCAACTCGGTCAAACCGCCACACCAATTCATGTCCGGCTGCCAAATATCAGCCGCTTTGTATTCGAGAAGCTGGCGGAAACCATAACGCGTGTACTCATGTTCGCCGGTCGCCATGCGCGTCGATTGAATCGCTTCATTGAGACGCTGAAAGCCCGCGTAATCGTCTGGCGGCAAACATTCTTCCATCCAGTACACGCGGTAAGGTTCAAGCCTCTCCGCAAACTCGATCGTGTACCTTTCGGTCAGGGCCATCCAGCAATCGAGCATGATTTCTCCATCCGGACCGAGCAGTTCGCGTGATCGTTTGACCAGCTCAACATTTTTCTTCAAGCCTTCCCGGCCATCGGCTGGGCCGTACGGCGCCGCGAGTTTGATTTTTTTGAAACCAAACTCGACGTGTTGCTCGATATCATTTCCCGTGCAGTAAGCGGGAATGCGCTCCTTCGTCGCGCCGCCAAGAAGCTTATAGACGGGCAGGTTCAGCGCCTTGCCGATGACGTCCCACAGCGCATTATCCAGGGCGCTGATAGCATGAACGACGAGTCCTTTGCGTCCGTAATAAAGCGTCGAGCGCCACATAATGTCCCAGAGTCGCTCAACATCAAACGGGTCTTCGCCCAACAGCAACTTCGTGAGATGCTTTTCAATCACGAACGACGCACCCGGACCACCGTAACCGATTCCGCTGATTCCTTTGTCGGTGACAATCTCCACCGCTTCCGGACCGAGATCGTTGGCCATGAACAAGCGCCGTTGCGGTTTGTACTTTGGATAGATGGACATCGGGTTCGCCACTTCGGATCCCCCGGTGGACCACGAGCCAGGTGTCGGTGTGTAAGAAGGCAATGGCTTTTTCGCCCGCGGACGCACCATGCGGACGGCAGTGATCTTCAGCTTGCTCGCTTCACTGGCAAAGGCGAGCGGCGCCGGCGTTGGCAAGGCCTCAGCCGCACGTGCTGAAATGCTCTCACAACCGCGAACGGCCATGCCGATGCCGAGCGCGGCAATCGACGCGGAAAACTGTCGGCGATTCAAAGAAACGGTGGTGGGTTTCATAGGCGTGAGGTTAGGCGAGTACTCTGACGGTTAGCAAGAAATTCACCCACAGCAGAACAGGCGAGAGACGCCTGTTCTGCCTGCCCTGCCGAATTTCTTGAAAACTTGGCTCATTTCTTTCAAGTTGGTTTGCCATTTATGACTGCGAACAACTTTCCGCCATCAACGACCATTCGCGCCTGCATCGCTCTCTGCTTTGTAGCTGGACTTAGCGCAGCGACCTTCGCGAAGTCGAGCGCGACTGAATCCAAGCGTCCGCCGAACATCATATTTATTTTGGCCGACGATCTTGGCTACGGGGATCTCGGTTGTTACGGGCAGAAAAGAATCAAAACGCCGAACCTCGATCGCATGGCGGCTGAAGGAATTCGTTTCACACAGTGTTACGCGGGAAGCACGGTTTGCGCCCCATCGCGGTCGGCGTTGATGACAGGGCAACATACGGGACACACGCGCGTGCGAGGCAATGAACGGCATCCGCTGAAGCCTGAAGATGTCACGGTGGCTGAATTGCTGAAAGCGACTGGCTATCGCACCGGCTTAATCGGCAAATGGGGCCTTGGTGAAGAAGGAACAACAGGCCATCCAAACCTTCAAGGCTTTGACGAATTCTTTGGTTACCTAAACCAGCGTCACGCGCACAACTACTATCCCACATTCCTCTGGCGGAATAATCAGAGGGTCAAACTGCGCAACGAGGTTCCCAACGAAGATAAAGAGGGTGCAGGCGTGGCGACGCGCAGAGTCGAATATAGCCACGATTCGTTCGCTCAAGAAGCGCTCGGTTTTGTCCAACGCAACCATGCCCATCGATTCTTCCTTTACTTGGCCTTCACGCTCCCACATGCGAATAACGAAGCGAAGACGGAAGGCATGGAAATTCCGAGTGACGCGCCATACTCGGCGGAGCCTTGGCCCCAAGCGCAGAAGAACAAGGCCGCTATGATCACGCGCCTCGACGCCGATGTGGGCAAGCTTCTCCAAAAATTGAAAGCCTTGGGTGTCGATCGCGACACGATTGTCTTTTTTTCGAGCGACAATGGTCCGCACAAGGAAGGAGGCAACGATCCACAGTTCAGTGAAAGTTCCGGACCGTTGCGAGGGATCAAACGAGACATGTACGAGGGCGGCATTCGCGTGCCGATGATCGTGCGCTGGCCGGGCCGGATCAAACCCGGGACAACGAGCGATCACGTTTGGGCGTTCTGGGATTTCCTTCCAACGGCCGCGGAAATTGCCGAAGCCAAAGCGCACAAGACAATTGACGGCGTTTCTGTGTTCCCAACACTGCTCGGGAAAAAGCAAAGCCCGCACAGATTTCTTTATTGGGAGTTTCATGAAAAAGGAACGAAGCAGGCTGTCCGGATGGGAGACTGGAAAGGGGTGCGACTCGCTCCCGCAGCTCCGTTAGAATTGTATAATCTCGAAAAGGACGTGGCCGAAAAAGAGAACGTCGCCCAAAGACATCCGAAAATCGTCTCTCGAATTGAAGCTTACTTAAAGACGGCGCGAAGCGAATCGGAACATTGGAAAATACGGAGTCCAAGCGAGAAGGACGCCAAGACACAAGCCAATGCCGGGAATTAAGGGTGCGATCAAACGGCCGGTCAGGACCGCAGCGTTTACGCGCGTACGCTGCGCACTAGAGTTTGGACATTTTGCGGGCTGGACTTGGTCCCGCACTTGATCTCACACTTAATCCATTGGCGGGTGTGGCCCCGAATTGACGGGAGTAAAGATGTTCCCATTGGAGAAGCTCAAGGTTTATCATCCAGCCGATGTTGCTTTTGCGAGACTCGCTTTGAGTGAGGTCACCGTCTTGCATCCCGTGCGGTCGGTAAAATCTGGCGAAGAAGCAATTCACTGTCGCGATCACCGGTGTTCACAACCTTCAGGAAGTGCGCCAAGCCTATCAACTCGGAGCGCACACGTTTTTGATCAAACCATTTTCCAGAGAGGACCTAATCAGTTTTTTCAATGGCCTGCAGGGACTGCGTCTGGAATGCACAAAGGAATGGCAATCCCTGGATTTCGACCTCAGCGCTTTCCGCGTTTCTTAAGCAGCACGGTTGGAACGATAAGGATGAGAATGGTCGGAGCGACAGGATTTGAACCTGCGACGTCTTGCTCCCAAAGCAAGTGCTCTAGCCAGGCTGAGCTACGCTCCGAACCAAGGGGCGCTAATATTCATCACAAGCCCGCTCTCGCGCAATGACTATTTCAATGGACCGGCAGCAGGCAACATGGGGCAAGGTTTTACCGTGCGGGTGATGCGTCCCTCGATTTCATCGGCGGCTCTTTCCAAGTCGTAATGGCTTTGCAAGTCCAGCCACCAAGCTGGTCGAGTCCCAAAGTAGCGCGACAACCGAAGGGCCGCGTCAGCCGTAATGGCTCTTTGACCGCGTATTATCTTCTCCGCCGAACGAGACACACTCTCACGCCTTGGTTCTCGATCCATATTTCGCTCGTGCTTCGGCGCAGCGACAAGCCGCGCGTCAGCAAGCACGGACTGAAGGAGGTCTCAGTGAACTTTCAAAAGGGTGAAGAGGAAGTCCGTCTCAGCAAATGCGAACTTGAAGTTCGGAAACTTCGTCAAAACCAAGTCTGCATAACTGATACCCCCGCCAATTACACGGCGTGCGTTTATCCAAACGCGAGCGGCCCATGGCAAACGCAGAGCGGAAACAACTGCTCGCACCCCCACATAAGTGATGCTGTTTGCAAGGAGCGTAAGGCTGAAGTTTGCAATTCCTCAAATGAATATGGCCCCTATGTCAATCATATTGCTTTTTTCGATGGGCATGTTTCGCCAACCAAGCTGGACAATCTTTGGAATTTATACTGGCACGCGCGTTGGGAACCTCCTGCGGTGCCGCCGCCCTAAGGCAAGGGCATCTCTTAGAATCATTCAGTTTGGATTTGCTCTTTGTCCTCTTGGTTACAGCAATTCACATTGAACCGAGCGTCAGTGCTGCTACTGTACGGCATGGCATTTACCACATTCGGTCTTTCTCATTCAATAAATGAGGGTGTGAAGGCGATGGGATACGTCGAACCCACCCCGATTCAACTTCGAACTATTCCTCTGATTCTGGCGGGGCATGATGTGATCGGCAGCGCTCAAACGGGCACTGGCAAGACCGCTGCATTCGCTTTGCCGATACTTTCGCAACTGGGCCACCACGAAAAATTCCCGCGCGTGTTGGTGCTGGAGCCGACGCGCGAGCTGGCCGCGCAAGTGGAAACCGCCTTTCGCGATTTCGCGCGCTTCACCAATCTGCGCGTCGCGGTGCTGTTTGGCGGGGTTGGTTACGGACGGCAATTTGAAGCGTTGCGAACGGGCGTGGATGTGATCGTGGCGACGCCGGGGAGATTGCTCGATCATTTGCAGCAAGGGACCTGCTCGCTCGCGCACGTAAAATTCCTGGTGATTGATGAAGCCGACCGAATGTTGGACATGGGTTTCCTGCCGGATGTCCGCCGGATCATCGAGAAATGTCCGCACGCGCGCCATACCTCCTTATTTTCTGCGACCATTCCGCCCGAGATCGGTTCGCTCATTAAGTGGGCAATGAAATCACCGCAGACTGTCGAGATTGGCATTCGCCGCTCTCCAGCCGAGACGGTCAAGCATGTCATTTATCCGGTGGCTGAAGATCAGAAGACAGATTTGCTCCGCGAGTTGCTCGAACGTGTCCATTACGATTCCGTCATTGTGTTTTGCCGCACCAAAGGGCGCGCCGATCGCATAGGCCACATGCTAAGGAAGAACAATCATGCGGTGGCGATTCTTCACTCGAATCGCACTCAACGCGAACGCGAGCAAGCCTTGCGCGGCTTTCGCGACGGACGTTACGAAGTCCTCGTCGCCACGGACATTGCCTCACGCGGACTCGATGTGGCCAATGTCAGTCACGTGATCAATTTCGATGTGCCGCAACATCCGGAAGATTACGTTCACCGGATCGGACGCACCGGTCGCGCTGCGGCCACAGGCGACGCATTCACGTTGATGGTGGCCGAGGATGCCAAACATGTGCAAGCCATCGAACGCTTCATCTCTCAGAAGATTGAGCGCGTTAAAATCGAGAACTTTAATTACAAATACACAGCGCTCTTTGAGGAGGGCAAACCGGGCCAACCGTCAATCGCGGATCGAAGGACGCGCGGCGTGCGCCTAAGTGGCGGCTATTACTTCGGACCATCCCGGAGGCGTCGGCGCTAAACCGGAAGTTACTTAATGGTCGCAAACACGAAGGACGCGATGCTCGGTAAGGAGAAGAAAGAATGACTGAGGTTGGCGCGGATCATTGACGAATGATCACGTCGCAACGATCGCGTTGGATTACCTTGGCGTCGCTGGGTTACAGCTTCGCCTCCCCTGCGATTATCGATCAGGCGAGCTCGGTCGTGATCGCCGCAGCCAGGCGCTTGTACTGGTCTAGAGAATTGTAAAGTTGCGCGGAAATGCGGAGCAATCGTTTCGGCGGCGCCGGCCAAGGGATGATCGGCGCCTCGATGCCGTGATGCACTCGAAGCTTGTCCTGGAGTGGGTCACCATAGAGAGGTGTTGGAGGCGTTTCGACGGCGGACGCGTCCGGAATTGGAATTGAAGCAATCGAGCCAATGAATTCATCCGGGCATGGCAAAGGGATGTTCAACGCCTCGCAAAGCGTCTTTCGCCCCGCCAACGCCAACTCACGGTTTCGCCTCATCACTTCCGGCCATCCACCGGAACATAGCGAGCTGAGATAACGAATCGCTTCCGGCACACTCAAACAGGCCGTCGGATCGCTTGTGCCAGTCCAGCCAAACTCAATCTGAAAACGCGAGCGGTCCTTTCTGCGCGAGTTAGCGCCGTGACTGATGGTCAGCGGACGAATGAGCGGCTGCCGGTCGCGTCGGACCCAGAGAAACGCGGCTCCTTTCGGCGCACAAAGCCATTTGTGGCAATTTCCCGTGTAGTAAGTCGCTCCCAGTTCTTCCAAATGCAACAACGCCATTCCGGGTGCGTGCGCCCCATCGACGAGTATTTCGACGCCGCGCTCAGCGAGTTCAACCACCAATTGTCTTATTGGAAGGACTATGCCCGTTTGGCTGGTGACGTGGTCCAAGAGCGCCAGGCGTGTGCGTGAGCTCACCAGCTTTAGTATGCGATCGACAATCTCGGCTGTAGAATGAACGGGAAAGGGCACGGCAGCCACGATCACACGGGCGCCTGACTTCTCCGCGACGAAATCTAACGCGTTACGACAGGCGTTGTACTCATGGTCCGTCACCAGCAGCTCGTCTCCGGGCTGGAAACGAAGTGAACGCAACACCGTATTGACCCCCCCGGTGGCGTTAGTGACGAAGACCAAATCGTCCGCTGCAGCTCCCACAAAACGAGCTAACTCTGCTCGGGCGTGGTCTAGCAATCCTTCAAAATCACGAACGAAGAATTGGACCGGCTGCCGTTCCAGGCGATTCCTCAGCTCCCGTTGGAAGTCGAGCACGGCGTGCGGACAGCTTCCAAACGAACCGTGATTAAGAAATGTTGCCTGTGGGTCGAGCGGCCACAAGCGAGGCTCGCAGGCCGGTGCATCAATCGAAGAATTCTTTTGCATCCAGGCCGAGCAGTGTTACGCGAGGAGTAAATCAACGCCAGACCGAACTGGCCTAGGAGAGTGCGTCTCACCTGTCCAGCATTTGATAAGATAGCAAGGCTTTCCATGAACCTGCTTGTGAACTGTGCCTGGCGAAAGCAAAAAGCAGCCCCTCGCCCCATCCGATGGGGAGAGATTTCTCCGAAACAGGATTTCGCTCATTGCACCCATGAACCATCTTCCTGTAGCGCATGGTCCAGATGCGCGCCCAAAACGTGTCGAGGCTTTTCACGTTCACAGTTTTTCGGCAAAGTGCCGACGGCATTTGACCAACGAACTTAACATAGAATGCCCGGACGATCTTTTGCGCTACCTGCGGCAATCTGGGCATTTAAGCCACGAGGAAGTTCCATCGTTCACGACGTTAGCTGGTGGCGTGTCGAATCGCACGGTCCTGGTTGAACGTGGGCGCGGCCCGGCCTTTGTCATTAAGCAGGCGTTGGAAAAACTGCGCGTCGAAGCCGACTGGCGCAGTGACCCAGGCCGAAGCCATCAAGAGGCGTTAGGCTTGCAATGGCTGGCTCGGCTGGCTCCAGAAGGAAGCATTACGCCGCTGATTTTTGAGGATGCCAAACACCATTTGGCAGCGATGCAAGCTGTCCCCCAACCGCATGAGAATTGGAAAACTCGGCTGCTCGCGGGCGGCCTTGAGAGAGATCATATAAGGCAATTCGGGGAATTGTTGGGGACCATTCACCGTCGAGGACGCGACCAACGAGTCGAACTTTCCGTTGTTTTCGACGACCGGCGGTACTTCGAGACGCTGCGTGTCGAGCCGTACTATCGATACACGGCCACGCGAAATCCCCCGGCAATGAAATTCTATAATGATTTGATCGCCCAAACCGCCGCGATCCGTGAAACGCTTGTCCATGGTGACTGCAGTCCAAAGAACATTTTGGTTCACAACGGCATTTTGATCCTGCTCGATCATGAGGTAATTCATTTTGGCGATCCCGCTTTCGATCTTGGATTCTCGCTCACGCATCTGCTGAGCAAAGCGCATCACTTGCGTGCTTTTCGAGCGCAGTTTCTCGAGGCCGCACAGTTTTACTGGCAGAGCTACGTCCAAGCCGTTTCGGGCAAAGACAAGAACTCGGACCTTGAAGGCCGCGTGGTGCGTCACACGCTCGGATGTCTGCTCGCCAGAATCGATGGACGATCGCCATTGGAGTATCTGACAAACGAAGAACGCGACCGGCAGCGCCGGATTGTGCTTTCGTTGATAACGCGCCCTCCTGGGACGGTCGCTGAATTGGTTGAACGATTCGGCGATCAGTTGCAACAATCCGACCATGTTCACCATTGAAAAGCTGACTGCGCTGGAAATCCTCGACAGCCGGGGCCGCCCGACCGTTCAGACCACTTGCTCGTTGAAAGGTGGTTTTCGTGCTACGGCTTCCGTTCCTTCCGGAGCATCGACTGGAAAAGCTGAGGCACTCGAATTGCGGGACGGCGATCCGAATCGTTATCGAGGGTTCGGTTGCCGTCGGGCAGTCCAGAACGTTAATCAGAAGCTGAATGCCGCGCTAACGGGCCGATCCTTGGCCGATCAGGAAGCGTTGGACCGCGCCCTTCTGGAATTGGATGGCACGCAGAACAAATCAGCGCTGGGCGCGAACGCAATCCTTTCAGTGAGCCTTGCCTTTGCCCGCGCCGCAGCCCGGCAAATGGCGCAGCCACTTTACCAGTACTTTGCCGGCCTCCTCGGTGTTCCTTTGCAAACATTGCCGCGGCCTACGATCAATCTTTTTAGCGGCGGCAAACATGCGGGTGGACAAGCGCCGCTCCAAGACGTGCTCGTCGTCCCTAGATCAGCGCGCACCATCGATGAAGCGCTGGCGATAACATTTGCCGTCTATCAGTCAGCGATCGATTTAATCGCGCAGAAATATGGCATGCGGGCTCTCAAAGCGGACGAGGGCGGATTGGCGCCGCCGTTCGCCAGCGCGGAAGCGATGCTCGAAGATGCGGTTGCGGCCATTCGAATGGGCGGGTTCGAGCCAGGGCGAGACGTGTCCCTCGCGGTTGATGTGGCGTCGAGCCACTTCTATCGGGACGGCCGTTATCAGCTTGGCCTCACAGCGATGGACAGTTCTGCGATGATTCGGCAAATCGACGACTGGATTGAACGGTACCCGATTGTCAGCCTCGAAGACGGTTTGGCGGAAGACGATTGGCCCCATTGGCCAAAACTGCGCGAATGCCTCGCCAGCCGCGCCTTAACGGTCGGCGATGATTTGCTTTGCACGAACCAGGCAAGAATCGAGCGGGCCATCGCGCTTAACGCGGCCGATACTTTGCTTCTAAAGGTGAATCAAATCGGCACGCTAACCGAAGCGCTTGAAAGCTGCCGCCTCGCACAGGCCGCGGGCTGGCGCGTAACCATCAGCGCCCGCAGCGGTGAAACGGAAGACAATTGGCTGGCGGACCTGGCGGCAGGCTGGCGCGGTGATCAGCTCAAGGTCGGATCAATCATGCAATCGGAACGATTGAGCAAGTACAACCGGTTACTGGCCATCGAAGCTGAAACAGCGTTGCCACTCGTAAACTGGCCGAATTGATAACGAAACGGCGGTAGCTGCCGTGCGCATCTGCCGGACAGGTCAACATACTCCAATCGAACGCCGTGAGCGGCACAGCTCCGCCAGAGCTCGAATGGTTTCGCCTCTTCGACACCGGGGCCTGACCTAGCCTAGCCTAACCGTCGCGGTCAGCGGGAGCTGGAGAAGGCTGCACAGCTTCGCGCGTGATCGTTCGCAGAGGCATCGCCGGACAGTTTGGGTCTTGATTTCGCCCGTCAAGCCGCGCTCCTGTGAGCCAAGCAAACGAATTGGCCATCCGGGCGGACGCCAAAGAGATGCTGCTGCAGGTAAATCGGCGTGTGCTGTGTTGAGCCGAAGGTTTCCGGCGGCAAACGGTGGAGAACGCTCGGTGTCATCTTTTCACCCTCAACCTTTAGCTGGAGCATCATGCTGCCCGCATTGTAGCCGCCAGAGAGAAATATCTTGCCGCCGTCCAAAATCACAGGTGATGGGATCGTCGCAATGCTAATTTTCCAATCGGAAGATTCCCACAACAATGTGCCGTCCGCTGCTGAGACGCCCACGATTCCCAGGCTCCCGCAATAAACGTACAGGCGGCGCCCGGCAAACTCCATGGGGATGACGGATGAATGCGTCATCTGCGATTTCTTGGGGTTCGGCGTCTGCCAAACCGGTTTGCCCGTTTCGAGATCGACCGCGACCAACAGCGCCTCCTTACCGCCAACGGCCACAATCAACCTTTCACCGTCCAGCAGCGGACATTGGCCTGCATGCCCCGGTGGAACGGTCGCGCCTAATTGCTGCACCAAATCAATTCCCCACTGCAATTGGCCTGTCTTGGCATCAACGCAAAGCACGTGGCGTTTCGGACCCATGGCGACCGCGTATTTGTCCGTCACCGCCGGAACTGTGCGTGACATTCCATGATTGCGCTTCACGGCGATGGGGTAGGCATACCGCCAGATCTCTTGGCCATCGGTTAACGAGAAACATCTCAACGCGTCTTGGCGTTTCTCCTGGTCATAATCCATCACGCAAACACGACCGCTGTGAATGGCAGCGCTGGCATAACCTTCGCCAACGTCAAGCGACCACAATGGCTGCGGCCCCGCTGATTTCCATTCACGCGCCAGCGTCGTGGGCTCGGCTGAGATTCCATCCAAGTTCGGGCCACGGAATCGCGGCCAAGAGCCCGGCAGCTTGGAGGGTTGCCCTGGACGGCGAATCATTTGGCCCAGCAAGACAGCATTCGTCTGTGTGGACTCGACTGTTATTGGCGAAGAGTCCGCTCCCGGAAGACGCAAGGCGAGTCGCTGTCCTGTGTTGCGGGCGAGCCACAGCCAGAGAATCAGTGCGAGTAAAGCGACCAGGCTCGCTACTGCTGGAATCGATCGAACAGCTCGCGTTGAAATGCTCGGATTCATACGATCAGGTTCCTAAATCGAGGCACGCAACCTTGGCACACTTCACCTTGGGTTTGAGAGGCAGGGCGCGTCACTCCGTGCGCGCCGGACATCAGCATGAAGCAAGTCTTTCGCGGCGCGCACCGAGTGACGCGCCCTGCCCCGCCCTACCCTTGCCTTCATGCAGAGGAGGCTCTGTTACCAGCGGATTTGAGTGTCGTGAGCGCTCAGGTTACGCACGCACAACTGGGGCAGGTGTAGATGCGAAAAAGATCGTTAACCGTTTTGGCTTGTCCAACTACACGCAGGATTCCGCTGCTCAATATTCGGGCGCGCAGGCCACCTCGATTCTGCAACGCTTGTTCAGTCCCTGGACAGAACGCTTCGTTCATCCAGTAGCAAGGCTGGCATTGTTCCGTTCCCAAGAAGCGGAGACCTTGAATTTGAAACTCCTGGCCAACCAGGGAGTTTAGGTCCGCAACGCGTGCGCCGGCTGTTCGCGGCAACTCAGCGAGAAGGCATTCTCCATGTCGGCGCCTTGGAGTGCGGTGGCAAGCGATAGCGCGACACGCTTTCTTGAACTTTGATCGAAGCGTGGATTCCGATAAAGTTTGCGATTAAGTTTACGACGAAGGCTGGGAAACAGTGCTTCAGTTAGAGAATATCGAGTTCGCCGACGATTCGGGTCGCATCGACAGCCACTCCGCCCGACGCGAATCAGCTTCTGCGAATTAGTGATTGCGATGTTTGCGATTGCAGGTCGGAACTGATCTTGAGCCACCAAGGAAGACGTAACCGTG
The DNA here is from genome assembly GCA_016871515.1 of Verrucomicrobiota bacterium. Taxonomy (GTDB): domain Bacteria; phylum Verrucomicrobiota; class Verrucomicrobiia; order Limisphaerales; family SIBE01; genus SIBE01. The sequence goes on along the minus strand of VHDE01000014.1, from coordinate 29,760 downwards.
CCGCAAATCGCCAGGAGGAGCACTCGCCAGAGGTAAGCATCAATCAAAGCTCATAACCCGTTGTTTGACCGCAGATGAAAACCTCGGTGACGTCCTGTTGCTTGAGCCATTCATCCAGTCCAGTCGACTTGCGATGGCCGTTGTCGAACAGCCCGCTGTAGCTATCAATTCCTGCGTCGGTTCCTTTCGGGAACACTTTGGTGATGCGGTCGCGATTTAGCGTTGCCGCCAGTTCGGCCCCGCGTGTTCCTTGCACACAATGAACCGGCCACAACGTTTGCGGCAAACCATTCAGTTCAACCTGTTCGAACACATTCCGGCCCGGATGACTCGCGGCGAAACTGCCGTGGCTGGCCGGATGCCAATCCTGCGTCGCGATGACGAGCTGGAACGCAGGCTGTAATTTGTTGGCGATAGGGATGACCGCATCTCCGTCGGGCAGAGCCAATGCGCCACCAGGCAAGAAGTCATTCTGAATGTCAACGAGGATCAAGCAATTCATGTTGGTGCACGCAAATGCTCGACAGGCGGGACGCCTATCCTACGACGCTGGCGCGAGCATTAGGACCATGACCGTCCCCGCCCCTGTGAGGTTCATGGAAGGTTTCCTTGACCGCCTCTGAAATGTTATCACGGCTTTTGCTCTGGCTGGGCAGCAGGCGCTTCGGCCGGAGCAGAAGGCGCAGGCGCCGGCTGCGCCTGCGCCGCGCTCTTGGCCAGCGAATCCATCCAGCGAATCCGCTCGACCAATACTTTCATGATGTAGATGGCGAACTGCGGCTTCTGCTGGATCAGGAACAGGAACCGTTTTTGATTGATGCGCGCAAGCTTGCAATCGTTTTTGGCCATCACAGTGACGCTGCGCGGGTGCGGGTCGATAACGGCCATTTCGCCAAATACTTCAATCGGTGAGAACGTCCCGATTACTTTGTCGTGGACGCGAACTTCCGCTTCTCCCTCAGTTAAGACGCACATCACCTCCCCGTGTTCGCCTTCCTTGAAAATCGCCTGGCCAGCCTTGAACGGGACGAACAGATCCGGACTACGGAAAATCTCTTGCAGTATGTTCATTGGGCCCCTTTTCTAGCCGTTCACAAATCGTGGTGGTTTGGAACCAAACTAAAAAGGTAATCACGCTGAACTTCAGTCGCGGCAATTTAAGCAGGTGTCCGGGAAAATTCCAGTTCGATTTGAATTTATTTGGCTCGCCAAGAAGTTCAGTCTCTGCATAGTGATGCTTGCGGTTGCAGGAAACGGAACGCGTGTTACCCAGGTGTTTGTAAAGTGAAGAACAGTACTTTGGTGATCTCATGAATCCAAAACTAGAAGAACTCTCCCAGTACATCCGCCAAACTATTCCCCAGTCCAAGTCGATAACTCATCTTCATGTTAACGAGAACGCCGGCGCTGTCACGTTCACCTGGCACGCGCGCCAGTTCATCGTAAAACCGTCGCTCGAAGTTTTGGAAATGAAAGGGCAGAACCTCTACGTCACCGGCGCTTCGATGCTAATGCAGGCGTGGTTCATGAAGAAAGACAAGAACGAGAAGGTTTTGGGCGTCGTTCAGGAAACATTGCAACAAGTGGAAGAACTCCTCTCGAAACAAGAAACCGAAAAAGCTTTCAAGCTCCTGGACTCAGTCAAGCAAACCTTGCAACGACTCGCCTCACCGGGACCGCCACGGCGCTAAACGACGCTTGTGCGAATTTGAACCCAAATGGGTTCGAGATCGGGGTCCTTCAGCCCCATTTCAATCAATTGCTTGCGGTCGCTGAAATCAAGCGCCTTTTGAAACCATACCAGCGCTTCCTCGACGCGGCCTAATTGGCAGGTGTAACAAGCCAGATTGTAAGGCACAAAGGGGTTTTCCGGGAACCGTTCCAACGCCGGCCAGAGAGCATCATGCGCTTCCTGATATCGTTTCAGATAAAACAGCGCGTTGGCGCGATTGATCCAGCCGTAAGGTTCGTTCGGTTCGACTTGGACCATTGTCTTGCCGATCTCGAGACAAGTCTCCCACTGCTTTGCCTTTGCCTGGATGTGCCACCGAACTTGCAAGACATCCGGATGCCTTGCCCTTTCCGGTCGAATTCTGGCCAGCTCCTCATTAGCCTCTCGATGGCACCCCAATTCCATCCACCCTTGGGCAGCCGACAGGAAGTGGCTGTCCGGAGGTTCAAGCGCTTTCATCGAGGGTCCCATCGGAAAATTATCGCGGCTACTGAACGACCAAAGCCGTAATTAATATCTCGTGCACGGTATTCGAGCCCATCAATTGATTGCATAGCGCCAGCAACTCGGTGCGAAGGACGTTTCGAGAACCCGGCTTGAGGAGGTTGTCGGCCGTTTTGCCACTCAGCCGGTTGGTGATGCTCCGGTACAGTCCCGGATCCTTCGAGTTAGCCAGATTTGCCTTAGCGATTAATTCGTCCGTGTTCTCCCCTAGCATGAAGAGTTCGACCAAAGCGTGACGCGGGCGATTGCGATCCGCCAGCCGGAGCGTCATCGTGAAATTCGAAACGTTCGGCGCGTTGGTTAAAACTAACCGGACTGGCCCGGGCTCTTTCGAAACATCAGGGTCAAAGCCCAACTGTCCGTCCGCGATCGGGACCGGCATCCGGGGCGCCGCCTTTTGCTTAAGCAGTTTGAATTGGTTCGTAGGCTTGGCGCTCGGTTGATTGGTGCTCGCATCCGCCGCTTGTCGTTGGAGGGTCTTCAGCTCAGGAAGATATTTCAAAGTCAAGTAAGCGACTCCCGGCATCACCAATAGCGCGACAATCAGCGGGAGATAGGCAGCAAAACCCCTTCGGCCTCCTGAGTCGGAATCTGTCGCCATAAGCTAAATAGCTACATCAAGACAAGATTGATAGGCTAGTATCGTATTGTGCACGCTGAGTATAAACTCGACTAAAACGGACTCAGATTTAGTTTTTCGTTTCTTTGTGTCAATGCCAATGCGATGCGCCTTTAACCCACGGCATGCGACGGAGCGCGAAGATTCCTTTCCGCAGCAATGTCCGTCCGACAGAACGCGCGGGGCAATTCCGTGGCGGGTTGGAGGGCCGAGAGCCGCTGCGGCAGGAATGTCAGCGCTCCGTCGCACGCTCATGGGAAGCCTCCATTAGTGATGCGCATGCATTGGGACCATGAACCGACTGTTGTGGCATGTAGTCCCGGCTTTAGCCTGATGCCTTTCGGTAATTCAAAGCCCCTTTGGTGAATGGTTGTCCCGGAGGGACAGGTGAAAATAGCCCGGCGTTTCAACGCCGGGACCCGAGCCTCTGGAGCCTACGTCCCAAAGGGACGGTTGAACTCGTCCGCAACCGCCCATCAGGTTCAGCCGTCCCTTGGGGACTTGCGTGCTCTTCGTCGCCGTCCCGGCGCTGAAACGACGTTGAAACGCCGGGCTATTTTCGCTCTGTCCCTCCGGGACAAATGCTCTTTGAATTACCGAAAGGCATTAGCCTAAAGGCGGGACTACATGCCGGGAGGTTCATGGAAAGTCTCCATGCAATTGTTGCGCGGACTGCGAGAGGGGCTGCTTTTTTCTTTCGCCAGCCACAGTTCGCAAGCAGGTTCATGCAAAACAAATCGAAGCTTGAGCGCGTTCAGTGGACACAGTCCAATAAGGCATGAAACACTGCCGCCTCATATCGTTCCGTTATGTGTCCCTCTTATTCGTCTGCTGCGCTCTCCGCATCCAATCATCATCAGGAGCCGCAGCGCTGGCGGTCGGCGCGGATGTGCGGTCTTTTGGCGCGACGGGTAATGGCGCGAATGACGATACCGAAGCGATTCAACGCGCCGTCAATGCAGGGATTGGCGGTCTCCATTTTTCCAAAGGAATTTTTCGACTCACCAAAACCGTCGTGGTCGAGCTCGACAAAGTCGGTTTCACTGCGTTGGTGGGTGATGGCACGGCTCGCATCGTCATGGCAGGGCCGGGACCGGCCTTCAAGTTTATCGGCACGCACGAAGGCTCGGCTGATCCGGAACAATTCAAACCGAACGTTTGGGATAAGCAACGCGCGCCAAGAGTGGATGGCCTCGAAATTATCGGCGAGCACCTCCAGTCGGATGGGATCGCAGCCGTCGGCACAATGCAATTAACCATTACGCGCGCGGTCATTCGCAATGTGCGCCATGGCATCCATCTCATGGTCCGAAACCGGAATGTGCTGATTGCGGACTGCCACATTTACCACAACCGCGGCATCGGCGTGTTTTATGACCAGGTCAACCTTCACCAATCGAACATCACCGGCTGTCATATCAGTTACTGTGCCGGCGGCGGGGTCGTCTCGCGCGGCGGTGATGTGCGTAACATTCATATCGGCAATTGCGACATCGAAAGCAACATGGCCAGGAACATGCCGCCTACGGCAAACGTGCTGCTCGATTCCACCGGCGGCGAGGTTGGCGAAGTGGCGATTACCGGTTGCACGATTCAGCACAACAATGCCGGTCCGCTTTCGGCGAACATCCGCGTTCTGGGCCAAGGCCACGATACTGCGCTGGAGCGCCGCATCGGCGTCGCCCAAACCCAGGAAGGCCACGTCACCATCACGGGGAATGTGTTGAGCGACGTGCAAATCAATGTTCACCTGCAAAGCGTCCGCGGCGTGACGCTGACGGGCAATACGTTTTGGATGGCTTACCAGGACGATTTGCTGGTCGAGGACAGCAGCAACGTCGTGATCGGACCGAACAATTTCGACCGCAACCCGCGCTACAACTACGGCACGAGCACGAACACCAATGGCGGCCTCGTTTTTCGCAATTCACGCGACAGCACACTCACTGGCCTGCATATTAATGGCGCGTGGCGCAAGCCCGCAGCAATGCTTCTCGAAGATTGCGACCGATTCAACATTTCCAATTGCACCATTCTCGATTCCGACGGCGTTGGCCTGCTGATGCGAAACCTGTCAGATTCACGCGTCACGGGTTGCTTGATCCGCGATGACCGCCCAAACCGCAAGCCGGCGCTTTCTCTGCAAGTGACTTCTGGGAAAGGCAATTGGATAGCCCAAAACTTCGCCGCGAACGGAATAGAAGTGGCTCGGGATGCCGGGCGCGTGGAAGGCAACCATCCGGATCGATAGGAGGTCGGCTTCGTCAACAGCGCGGCTCGCCCACAGAAAGCACCATCTCACCCCAAGGGAGTTTACCGGCTTGCTCTTTTTTGCGAGAGAGACGCCCGCACATGACCATAAACCAAACCTTTGGCACACCTGTTCTGCGCTTTTTTTTCGGACTTGTTGTCCTTATCGGCGTTATCGGGTTTAAACCTGATGCGCTTGGGCAGGGCTGAGTGACCGCACGCATTAGCTCGCCCAGTTTGGGCGCAGCCTCGATTCAGGAGAAGGGTACGTGGACGGTCGCCGCCAGCCATCGCTGGCAGTATTCGGACCGGCATTTCGTCGGCCCTGAAGAGCAAAAATATCGCGAAAAGGAAGGGAGTGAAGTCATCAACGATGTTCATTTGATCGACCTTTCTGGAAGTTATGCATTGACCAAGCGAATCACAGCTACCCTTTCGGTTCCTTTCCAGTTCGCTACGCGCTCGACGACGATTCGTGATGGACGCACGACGGACGGAATAGCTGCAAGGCGAGATGGAAGCAATCTTGCCAACCCAAGTGGTTACTTCGATCCAGCGGGGAGAATGCGCGGCAAGGTAATTGATCGGTACGAAACCTCAGCCTGCGGTTTGAGCGATCTAAAATTGCTGGGGACGACCTGGCTGTTCGATCCCGAAACGCACAAGAAACAAAACATCTCATTAGGATTAGGAGTGTTGTTCCCGACCGGGGAAAAAGATGTCAAAGACACTTTTAGGCAGTTTGCCACGAATGCTGCCGGTGCGTACACGCCGCTAGCGGTCACGCAAAACGTGGACAATTCGATTCAGCCGGGCGCCGGCGCTTGGGGTATTATTTTCGATCTCTATGCCTATAAAGAGGTGATCACCAACCTCACGCTTTTCCTGGCGGGGACATATATTGCAACGCCCGAAACGGATGCTGGCGTGATTCGTGGCAGCTTGACCGCAGCCAATCCTGACGTTTGGTCGGCAGGCGATTCTTTCCTGGGCCGCCTCGGGTTGGGCTACACCTTTCTGCCGAAATATGGGTTGACTCTCACCCTGGGCGGACGTGTCGAAGGGACGCCCTCCGAGGATTTCATTGGCCACAGCGGTGGCGAGCGGCGGCCGGGGTATGCAGTGTCGTTTGAGCCTGGACTGGTGTTTACCAAGAATCGCTGGACGGCCTCGTTCAGTGCCCCGGTTGCGCTCTATCGGAATCGGACGACAACGTTCGGCGACGACGAGCCTGGCGACGCCGCTTTTGCCGACTTCATGACGTTGTTTACCGTCAGCCGCAGTTTTTAGCTGCAATCTCCTTTTCGTTCCCAGTCCGCCTCCAGCGAGTTCAGCAGCGCGTTCGAAAGAGCCGCTGCTGAATGCTTTTCCATTCCTACTTTGTTCGAAGCATCCTCGGCTCGTACGATTGATCGATAGCAGTGCGCGCGACGATCACAGCTCCGACGCCCGCTTTGGCCGCCAGTTCACGCGCTGTTGCTTCTTCCGACGCATTGGAACCTTCTACGACGACCCACAGGCGATTAGGCGAAATCGGTTTGCCGCCGTGAGCCGGGACGATTCGGTCCACATAAGCGATCGCCTCTGCCATCCAACCCGGACCGCCGCCAAACTTCTTTTGCGTTCGCTGCAACGCCGCGTGCAAGGCCAGCAGGCCAATCGGCCCATCATGCCCTGACACCATGGCGGACCATTGCTGCGTAAACTCCACCGGACACGCCCCCGTCGCACAGCCCACGGTCCCGCACAATCCGGTGCCCGGACGGCCTTGATTTTTGTTCGCCGGCAAATCCACCGGTTCGCATTCCGTCGTCCAAACGGGAATGACCGCTTTGTTTCCCGCGCGCTTGCGAACTTCGGCCGTGAAACGCGCCGCAACGTCATCGCCCTTCAACTGTGTTGTGGTTGTCGGCACATGATAATCGATGGCCCAACGACAAAGCACGTTGCCGCAGCCACACGAACTCGGGCCAGCCTGCAGATCGTTCAGGAACAACGCACGCCAATTGGCTGGCACTCGCTCGATCAATTGCTCGATCAATTGCTCGATGCGCGCGAGATGCGCGTCGAATGCCTCTGTATAACGAATCGGCACCCAGGGAAACGCTTTCGCCACTTCACCCACTCCGGGCTCCGGAAATTTGGGAAAACGCTTCTGCCAATCATCCTGCGAACCCAACGAGGCCATCCATTGGGGATGATCGGTTGCCATTTTGGAGTTCCGCGCAACTTCAATCCACCAATAGATTTCGAGTCCGCCTTCTGAAATCCGTTGTGCGACATTTCGGCAAGCCGTCTTGGTCGTTCGTTCGTTCAAAACAACTGCGACGCCACTGAATCGCTCCTTCTTCCATTGCGAAACGGCTGCCGGCGTCACCGCGTCAGATTCAACCAAAACGATTTCGGCGGGCGCCGTTTTGGATTGGATCTCCGCCCGATGCACGGCGGCGGCGATCGGGCCGATCCAAAGCAAAGCGAATGTCAACAACGACCGCTTAATCTTAGAAGAAGGCAACATGGCCGTTGGTGTAACCGATCTGAACGCGGCTTGCAATCGTGCGCCAATTGTTCTCGTCGTAACGCAGGGTTCTACTCTATGCGTATCGCGCGGAATTATCCCAAGCCGCGATGATTTTCCGGAGCGCGGACATTCTTGTCCGCAGCAATTTGCAATGAACGAGAAGCCCGGGACCTTCAACCTTAAAACCGCAGTTGGAACCAGTCGGCGGAACTGCCTCTTATTTCTTCTCCGCAATGCACCAGAGCGCCTGGTGTGTGCGAATGAACAGCTCACCGTTTGATGGAACGATCGATGAATTGCTGCCTTCGCCGAGACAGTTCACCGAGATTAGTTCGAATTGCGGGCTGGCTTTGAAGACGAAGCAATCGCCACCTTGTGTGATCGTGTAGCAGCGTCCATCAGCCAGCATCACGGACGACCAATTGATACCGGTTTTGCCTTGCCCAGTCAGGCGCTGTTCCCAAACGAGCTTGCCAGTCTTCAGTTCGAAGCACTCAGCGACACCCGGATCGTTGTGAATGTAGATGTGGCCATCATGAATCACGCCGGACCCAATACGCTGTTTGGTGCGCGGATGATGCCAGAGTCGGCGTGATTCGGTAACGTCCCCGCTGCCACCGGCACGCACCGCAAGACTCATCCCGTTGAAACCACCCATCGTGACGACAATGTCATCGGCATAGATTGGGGAGGTGTAAACCAGCGGATTCAATCCCGAACAAGTCCACAGCTCTTTGCCAGTTTGCGGATCGTAAGCGGCCAAACGCCGGGGCCAGCTCATCAATAGCTGATCCTTATTTTCGATTTTCATGACAACGGGCGTTGTCCACGAGCCGACATAGGTGTTGCCCTGTTCGACTTTCTCGCCGGTCTTTGGGTGTTTGTAGCCGGTCTGCTCATCGTGCTGCCAGGTTGTCTTGCCTGTCCGTTTATTTACCGCGAGAAGAAACGTGCGATCGCCCGGGCCGAAGTTCAGAAAGCATAAATCGCCGCAGATAACAGGCGAAACTCCGCTCCCCCAAATGTGAAACTGTTCGCCAAGGTCGGTCCGATGCCAAAGTTCTTTGCCGGCGAAGTCGTAGCAATAAAGGCCGTCCGAAGCGAACGAAACGATGACGCGCTCGCCATCCGTTACTGGTGACGGCGAGCAATAAGGGTTGGTTCCATGCGTTGGCTCTTTGGCCCGCGTGGTGATGCCGGCCTGCCAAAGCAATTTGCCATCGGCACGATTGAAGCACATCAGCGTGCGCCGCTCGGCGATGGGCTGAGTTACGAACACGCGCTCGTTCCAGACGATGGGAGTAGAGTTGCCCGGTGCGGGAAGTTCGATTCGCCATTTCACGTTCTCGGTCGTGCTCCATTTCGCCGGCAAATTCTTCTCCTCGGATATTCCGGCCCCGAGTGGGCCACGCCACGCCGGCCAGTTTCCCGCTTGCAGTGAAAGGTCGGCGGCCGCCCATGCGAGAAAGCCTGCCAGCAATTGAATGATCCGGGACGAAAAAGAGAAGGATGCTGGTGGCATAGGGATTAAGACTGTCGTTTCGGCGCGGCGAGGGCAGCACGAAATGTTTTGCGAGCTTTTTGCCAGGAGCGGATCGCAACACAGCGCTCGAGCAAAGCGATGTCGAGATCGGGCAACAACTGGCTTCTTGAGACTTGATTGTAATCGCCGGTCCCGGCCAACGCAAAGATTTCGATTTTACCTTTCCGCCAGAACCAGACTTCCGGCACTTTGAATCGCCGATAGATTTCCAGTTTGTTGACGCCGCCGCTCGTCAGCGCAACTTCGATCACGAGGTCGGGGAATCGTTTTTCATCGCCGATGCACCAGGACTTGTCTGGTTCGGCGCCCGCCTGCTTCATAGCTTTCCGCAGAGTGGCTTGACCGCGAGGCATGATTTCAACGCCAGCTTCTTCAAAGTAAACTTCCAGAAGACTACCTATCCATTCTTTGATCCTCTCGTGTTCAAAGGAGGTCGTCATAAGTTCAAGATCCCCATCCAGGTAATAGAAGCGCGGTCCTGGCCGGTCATCCCCGAGCGCTTTGTCCAACGCCAAATAATTGCGCCAGGAAATGCCGCAAACGATCAGGCGTTCTTCCGGTTCGATGCCGTTGGCAAGCGGGTCCGGCTTGAGCATCTTTGCGAAGGCACGAACTTCAGGTTGATTGGTCAGTAGCGAGGCAACCATAAGCGTCAGAATATCCAAGGCAAAGAGGCCGCGCAAACATGAACCGGTGTCCACTGCTCTGCTGGCCGGCGCATCCCGAAGTTGTGGCACACCGTAGCGGCAGCGCATCCTGCCCGGCGGATCAACCGTACGCACTAGAACACAGCCTAGCCTTCTTGTTTCAAGCGTTAGCGTTGCTCCGGGCGGCAAGATGCACGCCCCCTACGGCAGGCAGGATGCCCGCCGCTACCGACAACTTCCGGATGCACTGTCTGCCGGCCATCGCTGTGCGCTCAATCGCTCAATTGATTCTGCGCGTCGCACGTTCCTGCAGCCACTGAATATCTGGATTGTTCGGCGATGGCCGGTCGTACGGAATGATCTGGCCCTTGACCAAAGGCGGTTTTGTTCGAGGATCGCGCCACTTCTTCAGTTCGGAATGGCCGTCGGCAAACGATAATCCTCCCGAACCTCCGTGGTAACTGGCGGGAATATCGACGAGTCGGAAGGCTTGCGGTTGATTCGGAAAGCCAGTCATGTCCACCACAAACATCCCATCGTTGATGCCATCTTCGCGCTCGTCCAAGAAAGCAAAACTCTGCGCGGGCCCGGGGTCCACCATATGCGAGTAACGTCGATAAACGCGCCAATCCGGTCCCGACCAAATCATGGGCAGGCCTTCGCCGCGTCCGCCGACCCAATTGAGCATCGACATGCTGCGAACACGCGGTCGTTGCACGCCTGGATAAGTGACGGCGCTGCGGTCCGGCGGACATTTCCAGATTTGCAGGGCGTTGCCGCAATATGGAAACAGAACGCTGGTCTTGATGTTCACTTCCGGGTCCCGATTTTCGCGACGGCTGCCGTCGAAGTCGAGCCAGCCGCCGACCCATTCGTAGAGCCCGTGTTTGACGTGTGGGAATTGATCGTTGTTGTCATCGACGCAGAGACGCCACGCGAGCAACAACTGGCGGTGATGGTTCATACATTGGATCGCCTGGGCTTTTCGCTTGGCGCCTTGAAGGGCCGGCAACAGAAGACCGGCGAGAACCGCAATGATCGCGATGACGACGAGCAGTTCGATCAAGGTGAATGCAACGATGCTATGGATTTCGGTTCGCTTCATCAGACACTCGTCCGCATTTTCAGCGGTTCAAAGCTATCGCACGATTCAGCGAGATGCAAAGCAATGAAAGCGCGGATAGCGGTGCCGATTTCAATATTTCCAGTTCTCTGGCATTGACGAAAGAAAGTTTCCGACAAAGGATCGGCCTGCGCATGACGGCACCTATCTCAAGCCGCAAAGAGAATTCCACCACCGCCGCATTTCGCTGTCGTTGCGTCCGAAGTCTTCCTTGGTTGACTATCGTTGCGGCCATCGTGTTTTCGAAAGCTTGGAGTGTCCATGCCAGCTATGGAATTTATGTCGGCAAACATTTGACCGCCGATGGCAGCGTTTTCTTGGCCGGCTATGGTGACGAGCCATCCAGTCATTGGCTCGATATTGTCCCGCGCCGAGAACATCCAGAAGGGACAATGATCATCGCCGGCGCAGATCGAGAGGCAGATTATCCCGGCGAATTGATCCGTGTTCCGCAAGCGCGAGTGACTTATCGCTACATCACGATGAATTACTCGTCGTTCGCCGGTCTTCCGAAGCCACTGACGAACGGCGGACTCAACGAGCATCACGTGGCAGGCCGCGATATCTGGTCGCCTTCGCGCGACGAACTTCGGCGAATGACGCCCAAGCCGCAACGCGGCTTGAATTACAGCGATCTGTCGCGCATCGCGATGGAACGCGCCCGCACAGCTCGCGAAGCGGTCCAGATCATCGGCCAGTTGATGGATCAATACGGTTATGCAACTTACGGCGGAAATTCACATCTGTTCGCCGACGCGAATGAAGGTTGGATCGCGATCAATTTCGCTGGCGGCAAAGGGCTGTGGGTCGCTCAACGGCTCGGACCTGATGAAGTCCGTGTGTCGCGCCCAGGTTACATCGGCGAGATTCCGGCAGACTATCCTAACAACCCGAACTTCATGGGCTCGACAAACCTCGTCGCGTTCGCCATCGAGCAAGGTTGGCATCATCCAGACGCGGGTGTGCCGTTCAACATCAATCGAATTTACGGCGACGGCCAGATGCGGCATCCCATCGTGTCGATGATCGAAACGCGGTTGCGTGCGAAAGCCGGCAAGATCGCGCTCAAAGATGTCATCGCCGCAGTGCGCGATCCTGAGGTGACGCGCGACAGCGCAGGCTACGGCCAAGTCGCGCACTTGCGCAATAGGGTTCACTCTGAACTTGGCGTGCTGTGGGTTGCAGCCGCTTCCTCACTCACAGCGCCCTTTATTCCATATTGGTTGGGCGTGACGGATGTGCCCCCGGAATTCAAATGGCATCGCTATTTGACCGATGGCGAGTCTGACCGGTTCATGAATCAAGAATTGCGAGGATTGGAATCGACGCGTTATGCTTTCCAAGAATTCAAGCGGCTATTTTATCTGGTCAAAGAACACGAGAAAAGATTCTTGCCTGAAGTGACAGAAGCCCTGGAAGCATTTGAGTCCCGGCTGATCGAACGGCAGCCCGCCGTTGAAGAGACTGCACTCATCCTGTTTAAGGCCGATAAGCCGGACTTGGCTCGACAACACCTTACGTACCACGGCCAAACCGAGGCCATGAACGGTCTGCGTCTCGGTCAAGCTCTCGCGAACAGTATTGAAGCCCGAACAAAAGTCGGCCATGGCATTCGGCAGCCGGCGATACAACCGCAACCAAAACTGGTCGATCCATAACATGGCGCCAAACGTGCCCTTCTCCCTAACCCTCTCCCCATCCGATGGGGCGAGGGAAAAGAACTTCGGCACGTGGACACCAAATAGCCGTTTCCTCGGTCCATCAGAACCTATGAACCATTTCGCTGGTAGGGCGGCGTTGCTGCGCCGCCTTGTTATTGTTAAAGGCGTGATCTTGATGCAGGCGGCGCAGCAACGCCGCCCTACCTTCAGGTTCATGGGGGCTAGGGAGAGGAGCGCGTCATGAGCGAAAAAGCTGAGAGCTTTGGCCGTTGGACAGTTGGTGAGCTTCCTCCGCCGCCGCCATCCGGTCTTAGCCAATGGCGATTGATGATTGGGCCGGGCATCCTGATGGCCGGCGCCAATATCGGCGGCGGTGAATGGCTGCTTGGTCCCGAAGTCACAGCTCGTTACGGTGGCTCGATTCTTTGGATTGCGACACTCGCGATCTTCGGTCAGCTCTTCTACAACATGGAAGTTATGCGCTATGCCCTTTACTGCGGCGAGCCGATGTTCGTGGGCTATTTCCGCATGCCGCCGGGGCCGATGTTTTGGGCGTGGCTGTACATTGCGTTCGATTTTGTCGGAATCTGGCCGTATCTGGCGTCGAATGCCGCCGTGCCGTTTGCAGCGATTATTCTGGGGCGTCTGCCCACCGCCGAAGATGCCACTCTGGTGCGCGGCCTGGGTTATGTGGTCTTTTTGGGCGCTTACATTCCAATTTTATTTGGTCGAAAGATTTATAATGCGATTCAGTTTTGCATGATCCTCAAAGCGGTTTTGGTCCTGGGCTATTTGCTGCTGGTGAATTTGTTTTTGAATCGAGGCGCCTGGGGCGAGGCATTCACCGGGCTGTTCCAGTTTGGCACGCTGCCCGCGAACATGGATTGGGCAACAGTGGCAGCGTTCGCCGGAATTGCCGGCGCCGGCGGGCTGTCCAACATGCACTTCTCGAATTACGTTCGCGACAAAGGCTGGGGCATGGGGGCGCAAGTCGGCGCGATCCCGAGCGCGTTTGGCGGAAAGACCATTACACTTTCGCACGTCGGAAAAGTATTCCCGATTACGCCGGAGAGTCTCGCACGCTGGCGAGGTTGGTTTTGGCACGTAGCGCGCGAGCAACTGTTCATTTGGGTGCCAGCATGCATCCTCGGCGCAATGTTGCCGGCCATGCTCTCGATTGGTTTCCTGCCGCGAGGGACAACGATTCAAGGCTGGGAGGGCGCCGCCTTGACAGCGAAAGGAATTGCCGATCACAGCGGCCCGGCCTTCTGGTATTTGACGCTTACTTGCGGCCTATTGGTGCTGGCCCCGACACAGATTACGCAAATGGATGGCATGGTCCGCCGCTGGGTGGACGTTCTCTGGACTGGCAGCCGAAGACTGCGGCACCTGGAAGGCCACAAGGTGAAATACGTTTATTACGGTGTCCTGACGCTCTATGGTATCTGGGGCATGATCGCGTTGGCCGTGTTCAACCCGGCGCAAATCGTTAAAACAGTGGCTAACTTTTGGAACCTGGCTTTAGGTTTCAGCGCGATTCAAACGATCATCACAAACCGTCGGCTCTTGCCAAAGGAATTGCGTCCGCGATGGTTCATGGAGGCTGGAGTGCTGTTCTGCAGCGCCTTTTACCTCGGGATATTCTTTATCGTGGCCTATAAACAACTCTTTGCGAAGTAGCGGCGCCAATTCGCAGGACAGCGCGTCTCGCCTGTCTATGCTCTTGGTGTACGCAAATGCTGGACAGGCGGGACGCCTATCCTGCGTTCAGGTTCAAAGGTTCCGTTATTAAGGCCCTTTCTGACGCTCCGATTGCTCGCAACTCTCAGAAGCGAAAATGCCGATTATCTCAACCGTCTCAACCGTGCAGCGAGATTGCGGGCGTTCAACTGATCGAGCACCTTGCACAGAGCAGACCAGCGGGGAAATTCCAGTCCGGTTTCTCGAGCACGGCGCAGCGGCAGTTTAAACATGCTGTCGAGCTCAAGTGGCTGGCCATGTTCGTAATCAATGAGCGTCGAGGCCTTGTACGCTCCCATCTGACGAGTGCGATCAATCTGGATATCGGCAAAGTCCCTTGGCATCTCAAACCCGAGACGACTCGCCGCTGTAATGACTTCGAGCATGAGGTCGCGAACCAAATTTTCCCACCCTGGATTCCCCAAGAGCAAATCGGTCGTGAATGGCGGTCCCAAGCAAGGGCCTGGCGGAAGTTCACCGGTGATAACGGCGTCATAGCCCGCGCCACTTGCGACGCCCAACCCATTGAAAGGGATGTTCCAAACCAATTTCTGCCAATGAGCCTGTTCCAGATTGTCCGTAACTTCAACGGCAAGCCCCGTCCGCTGAAAAAGGGAAGCGATCTCGCGCGTGCGAGGTCGAGGTGGGCCGGAGAATTCGCCGATCACTACTTGCCCAAAACCAATATGCCGAATGATGCCCGGCTGCGTTCGATTGAGGCAGACAAAACACAATCCGCCCAGAATTTGTTCGCCGGCAAACAGCTCAGCCAATCGATCTTCGTTTCCCAATCCGTTCTGCAAAGTAAGGACCGCGGTCTTCGCTCCGACTAATGGTGAAAGCAACTTCTCGAATTGGTGGTTCGCCGTCGTCTTCAACCCGATTAAAACCAGGTCGCATATCCCGATCTCTTCGGGTCTTTGTGCGCAAGCCGGCCGAACATGAAAATCGCCGCCAGGGCTTTGAATCTGAAGGCCTTCACGGCGAACGATCTCGTAGTCCGAACGCAGAAGAAACCAGACATCCTCGCCCGCCTGCCATAATTTGCTCCCGTAAAAGCTGCCAAGCGCGCCGCACCCGACTACGCCGATTTTCATATTGTCAACAGTAGGAATTTGCCAGAGTTTGTCGATTAACTCCGATTGCACGATTGTGAAAGTCGCGAATTCACTTCAACGCTATCTTAGCATTTACGCCGCTCTCTGGAAAAACTCGATCGTGCGCGAGATGAGTTTCAAAACCAATTTCCTGCTCTGGATTATGGTTGAGTTGCTTTGGTTCGCCTTGCAACTCGGATTCATTGCGGTGATTTATCAGCACACCGACAGAATCGCGACGTGGACCAAATGGGAAGTTGTTCTCCTGATGGGGTCCAGCCACTTCATTCAGCAGCTTTTCACGGCAATTTTTCTGACGAATTGCGCGCAATTGTCGGAATACATTCGAACGGGGCGACTCGACTTCATGTTGCTACTGCCGGTCAATACACGCTTTCTCATCTCGTTCCGTCAAGTTGATCTCGGTGGTTTCGTCAATGCCGCGTCGGCTGTCGCGGTAATGGGTTACGCCCTATGGCAATTGCGCCTTTCGCCAACTGTCACCCAGATCGCCGGCTTTGTTCTGTTGGCCATTTGCAGTCTCTTCATTCATTACTCGCTGATGTTAACACTCGTCACGACAAGTTTCTGGACCGTTCGGGCTCAAGGGATTGTGTGGGGTTACTACAGCTTGTTCAACGTGGCGCGATTGCCCGACGCCGCCTTTCGTGGCTTCTTCAAAGCATTCTTCACGTTCGCCATTCCGATGCTATTGGTGGCAAATGTTCCGACAAAACTGCTCGCCGAAAAGCTGGACAGCCCCTTCGAGATGTTCCTGCTCTTTGCGCTGAGTCTCGTTTGCTTTGTTATCTCGGAAATCGCTTGGCGCTTTTCGCTTCGTCATTACACCAGCGCCAGTTCCTAGATCAAAGCACACGACTATGGCACATCCGCGGTTGGTAGGGCGAACCTGCTTGGTTCAATCTAAAGGCGGCACGTGCCAATGTCGTAAGCTCGATTTAGAATTGGAGCGCGGACCGGCGAGTCCGCGAGTTTGATCAGTGCTTCCGCGCGGACTCGGCGGTCCGCGCTCCCTCAGTATTGCTTTGGAACACAACGCTGGAGAGGATAATGTTGTGTCCGGCAAATCGAGAGCGTTTGTGAGCGTACGAGTAAAAATATGCGGCATTACTTCCGCGGGCGACGCGTTGGCGTCAATCGAGGCTGGCGCAGACGCGCTCGGTTTCATGTTTTATGAGCCAAGCCCGCGACATTTGAACATCCGCGCGGCCGCTGAGATTATTCGTGAGCTGCCGCCTTTCGTGGCCAGGGTTGGCGTCTTTGTAAATCCCAGCGAAGAACAAGCGCGCCGGGCTATCGGGGAGTGCGGGCTGGACACATTGCAATTTCACGGCGATGAATCTCCAGAATTCTGCCGGCGGTTTTCTCTAAAGACGATCAAAGCCTTTCGAATTCGGGACGAAACTTCACTAGCGCCATTGCGAGAATTCAGTTCAGAGGCTTGGCTGCTCGACAGCTATGTGCCTGGAAAGCTGGGAGGGACTGGCGCCCAGTTCAATTGGAAGCTGGCCAGCGCGGCGGCGAAACTTAATCCGGCAATTATTTTAGCTGGAGGTTTAACGCCAGAGAACGTGCGTCAGGCAATCGCCGAAGCGCGGCCGTACGGAGTCGATGTTTCGAGTGGAGTCGAATCAGTCCCAGGCAAAAAGGACCCTGCCAAGGTGCGCGCGTTCATTGAAGCGGCGAAGGCGCAGAGCAATCGGCGATCCTCGCCGTTTGAAATTCTGCTAAATTTTGCGCTGTAAAACAGATTAGTCTTTTCTTTGCCATTTCCATGAGAAATAGTGTGCGATGATGAACAGGGCATCGTTTTTTTTACTGACGGTTGCAATTGCAGTGATCTCAAGCCACGCGGCTGAACAAGCCGTGGTCCGCCCTAAATTGGCCATCGGCGCCGCGCAGGGCGGCGCATTGAAAGTGTCCTTTCCAACGGTGGCCGGGAAAACGTACCAGGTCTCTTCCAGCAGGGATTTGAAGCAGTGGGAACTGCGGAACGATCCAATTAATGGAACCGGCCAAACAGTCGCGCTTGATTTCAATATCGAAAAGGAGGCAAGAAACTTTTTCAGAGTCGAAGTAATAAACCCGATCTCTGTAAAGATCGAGCAACGACAGAACAAAGGGGTGAACTTGACCTTCGCCACGAATCCGGGACGCAAGTACCTCGTCTTAACCAGCCGTGATCTGCAGTTGTGGGAGGCTCAGGGAGACCCGATCGAAAGCACCGGCCAAACGATCACTCTGGATGGACATCAGCAGGTTAATCTCTATTACAAGATCGAGGAGATCCCAATTGCCCCGGCGCCAAATATGGTTTGGATTAAAGGGGGAAAGTTTGTGATGGGAAGCCGGGTCGATGAACAGGATCGGGATTGGGACGAAGATCCGCTGACGGAGGTCACGCTCTCGCACGGATTTTGGATGGGGAAATACGAAGTAACACAGAGGGATTACCAAGCTCTTGTGGGCACGAATCCCAGTTGGTTTACGGGTGACACCAACAGGCCGGTCGAACAGGTAAGTTGGGCCGAAGCAATGGCCTATTGTGCGAAACTCACGGAGACCGAGCGAATTGGCGGCCGGTTGCCCGCTTCCTACGCGTATCGTTTGCCAACAGAGGCTGAGTTCGAATACGCCTGCCGCGGTGGAAGCACGACGCGATTTAGTTTTGGGGATGACCCCGGCTTCAGCCAACTCGGGGAGCATGCATGGTGCAGAGGTAACAGCGACGGGACAACACATCCGGTCGGCAAGAAATTCTCGAATGCCTTTGGCCTCCACGATATGCACGGAAATGTCTGGGAGTGGTGTTTGGATTGGTATGCAGACAGGTATTCTGGCGGTAGTGTCGTGGACCCCATCGGCCCCGCCTCGGGCAAAGGCCGCGTCTTTCGGGGTGGAGGATGGGATTACAAAAATGCCGCTTGCCGGTCGGCTTTTCGCAATCACGCCGGTCCTGCACGCACGTTCAATTACGTCGGCTTTCGTGTAGTGCTCGCTCCCGAGCTGTTGGAGCCGCGAGCGAATTGAGTGAGGCCTTATTCCCAAATGGCCGCTAACACCCGTACGCTTGTCATTTGCGAAAGCCAGCTATTTTAAATCGAACCCGGCAAGATTGGCACATACGTTGAGGCAGGGCGCCGAAGCTGAACGCGGCAATGTCCTATGTTTTGCTACATCTTCTCGAGGGCTTCAATTCCGAGCACTTGCAAGCCCTGCCACAAAACACGTCCTGCTAAGTGGCACAAAACCAGGCGCGCTAATCGTGTATCGCCTTCCGCTTTCAACACAGGACAAGTCTCGTAAAACTTCGTGAGTAGTCCCGCCAGATCGTACAGATAATTGCAAAGATAATTAGGCCGATGCTCATCAGCAACCGCTTCAAGAACGATCCCAAAGTTGAGCAGATGCTTGACAAGAGTGATCTCTTCCGCAATCGACAAATTCAACCGCGAGGTTGCGGCTGATTGCAATAGATCGGTGACGGATTCTTCGGTTTCCAATCTTCGGAAAATGCTCCGAATTCTCGCGTATGCGTACTGCAGATAGGGAGCGGTATTGCCGTTAAACGCCAGCATTTTGTCCCAACTAAAAACGTAATCGCTCTGCCGGTTCGGCAAGAGGTCCGAGTACTTAACCGCTCCGATTCCAACCAATCGAGCGATTTCCTTGCGCTCGGCTTGGCTCAATTCGAGCCCGCCGTCGGCGGCCGTTCGGGAGGCGCGCTCTTCCGCTTTCGCGCTGACGATCTCGAACGCGCGCGTTTCTGCTTCGTCGAGCAAATCGCTCAGCTTTATGATGTCCCCGGCGCGCGTTTTAAATGGCTTCCCATCCTCGCCCAGGATCGCGCCAAACCAAACGTGCTTCAAGTTGACCTGGCATTCCGGTTGCCAACCCCGGAAGATAGCAAAAAGCTGCTTGAAATGCAGTTGCTGGCGTCCGTCGGTTACATAGATGATCTCATCGGGACTCCACGTCTCCATTCGATACTGCAACGCGGCCAGATCCGTGGTCATGTAATTGAAGGCGCCATCACTTTTCTGGATCAATGCTGGATGAGGCTTGAGGTCCGGAAATCGTTCAAAGAAGACAGCGATTGCGCCTTCGGTCTCTCGTGCTAACCCCGCTCCGAGCAACTGCTGGACAACGGATTTCAGTTGAGGATTGTAAACGCTTTCGCCCAGAGTCTGATCGAAGCGCACTCCCATACGGCCATATATCTCGTCAAACTGGCGCTGGGACAACGCAATCATTTGCCGCCAGATGCCGAGATTCTCCGGATCGCCATTCTGCAGCTTGACCAGTTCCGAGCGAGCGCGTTCCAGCACGTCGGGATTTTTTTCCGATTCGGTGTTGACTAACTTGTAGAGCCGCTCCAGTTCGGTAATCGGATCAGCTTGCAAAGCGGATTGGTCGAGGTGTTCTTTCCAGCCGACCAGCAGCTTTCCGAATTGGGTGCCCCAATCTCCGATATGATTGTCGGCAATTACCGCGTCACCAAGCAGCCGAAAGACGCGGGCCAAACAATCTCCAAGGATTGTCGAGCGTATGTGCCCGACATGCATCGGCTTTGCGACGTTGGGAGAACTAAAATCGATGACAACCGTGCGCGGTTTTCTGGTCGGTTCGAAAAAAAGATGCTCTCCACGCATCGCCGAGCGCAAGGACTCTTCGAGGATCGACGGGCTGAGTCGGAAGTTAAGAAACCCGGGGCCGGCTATTTCGACCTTGGCCCAGTCCGGTAAAGCAAGTTTGCTCGCGATATCGGTCGCTAGCTGCCGTGGGTTGAGCTTTCGCTCCTTAGCTAAGGATATCAATGCGCTCGACTGATAATCCCCAAACTGGGGGTCGGGACATGGCCGGACTAAAACGCTGGCAGTGTCGGCGTCCGGCAAATGCTGAGCGAGCGACTCGCGCAGGAGATTCTCGAGAAAGCGATTGGGTAGCACGTTGAGAACGGGACGAAAGTGAGCAGCAAGCCGATGTCTTAAAGCGACCGACTACTTGCTGGCGGCAGTATCCTTGATAATATTGTACATGCTCTCGGCGTTAGCGGCATTTTCCAACGCTTGGCGAAATTCTTTTTTGTGCAGCAATTTGGCAATGTTGGCGAGAGTATGAAGGTGTTTCTGGAATTGACCTTGCGGCACCAGAAAGAGCATGACGAGGTTAACGGGCTGGTTATCGAGCGCTTCAAAGTTAACGCCTTTCTTGGACCGGCCTAATGCTCCGACGACTTCATAGATCAGGTCGGTCGAGGCATGCGGAAGCCCAATGCCAAAGCCAATTCCAGTGCTCATCGAGGTTTCTCGCTTCTTGACTACTGCTGAGATTGGCTGACGGTCTTCCGCCTTAATCTTTCCGGTCGCGACAAGATTATCAATGAGTTCGTCGATCGCTTCCCAGCGGTTCGCCGCCCGCAATTCAGTGATGATTTGCTCTTTATGGAGAATGTCGCCGAGATTCATACCGTCGATCAGAACGAATGTTTATATGGCCTGAATTAAGTTGCCTTTTCAAGAGCGAATTCCAAAATCGCCAACATCGCCAGGACGCGTCTTTTCAGTTGTAGCGGCGTTTCGTAAGAGCGCCGCATTCTTCCCGCCAACGTTAGCGGCGCTCTTACGAGACGCCGCTACAGCCAGAAAAGACGCGCCCTACAACATCCCCGCATCTCGCGCATCTCAGGGCTCCTATTTTAGCTTGGCATTCGGTGATTTGATGATTTTGTCCCACGCCTCGTTTCCGAGTACTTCGAAAAAACCAGACGCGCACGCGCGTCTCGACACCCTCTGGAATCCGCATTCCAAAATCGGACCACATCAGAATAGTGAAAACACCCAGAAGAATAAGTTTCGAGTTTCGACCCAGCATGACTCGAATACCTTTTGCAAATCGAACTTGGCCGTCAACATTGACACTCCGATCATGAGCAGAGTCATGGTGCCTAGCCAGATGACAACGGCCGCAAAGAGAATTCCGTGACGGGTGATGTCAGATTGTTGAGTTCTCAATATGTGCAGCGTCAAAGTGATGTGAAAAGCGTACGCAGCGCCAAGCAGCAGGTGGAAGAAGGGCAGATAAGCAGTCCAATCCCATATGATATCTCCGACGAAGAAAACCACGATGACCACGACGGCGTACAATGGGAAAAAATAAGGCGCCAATGAGATCAGAAAGTTGTCCTTCGCAACAATTACATGTCCTCCTTTTGAGGTCGCGCGAAAGCGCTTAACGCGGCCTCCAAATAACCACGCCCAGAGCACGTGCGTGAATTCGTGACCAACGACGTAAATCCAAATCGGTTTCGGAAGCAGCAGATAGACGATCACCCAGCAGCCAGCTCCTGAAACGATAGCCACCCAAAATGTGTCTGCGCTGCCGCTGGCTCGGACGACGCTGACGACGCTCGACGCCGTACCATAACAGAGGGGAATCAGCAGGATCGCGCAACAAAACTTAACAGCCTTCAACACGCTCTAAAATGTGCCTTCGTGAAAAGCGAGTCTCCAACAAAACAAAAAAACCTTGTCCCCTTAGCGAGGACAAGGTTGAAAGGCCGTTCAGCTATTGCTCAGTTATGGTGCGGCAGAACCGTAAGCTGTCTTTACCTCCTTGACTGCCGCCACCGCAGTAATGACTGCAGCTGCAGTTTCCGCGTCACTCTTAACCGCTGCTATGGCTTGCGTTGCCTTCACCTCAGTGGCGACCTTGTTAATTGTATTAACAACCTCTGCTCCGACTAAGGCGGCATCATCGACAATTGCTTTAACCTGAGCCTTTGCAAAATTAAGAATCGAGGTCTGCTCCCCTGCGCTAACGTTGATATCTTTGGCAACGGTCGCAATGACGTTAAGAGCTGTTGCAGTAAGGCTGGACTTCGCTGCGCCCTCCACCGAAGCTTCCGAAGCGACCGACGCAATGATTTCTTTGGCAGCGCTTATCAACTGCGTCTGCTTCTCCGCGGTGACAGTAGGATCTATGACAACGGTTGCAATGATTGAAAGCGCTGAGGAAGCGATGTCTGATTTCGCCGTGGCGCCCGCCTCGCCGGCCCCCACGGCAGTCTCGGTGATGACCGTCTTAATAATGTCCTTGGCAGCGGTCAGCATCTCCAGTTGCTTCGCCGGGGCAACATTTTCAGCTGCGACAACGGTTGCAATACTTGTAACCGCATTTTTGGCAAGGTCCGTCTTTGATTTGCCCCCCAAGCTTTCTTCCGCAACAACCGCGACGACGATTTCTTTTGTGATCGTCATCAGATTCTCTTTCTCTTGCTTGGTAATAGTCGTGTCGCGTGCGATGACGTTAATTGTTCCGATGCTGCCGTTCACGATTTCGGCCGCCTCAGACTTTGAGATGCTTACGTTGTTTTCAATCTGTGGGAGAACAACTTTCTGGAAATCAATCTGAGCCTGGTTTCTTGTTTCGACCTGAACGGCAGTTGGCGGCGTCGGAGTTGGCGCCGTAACCGGAGGTTTTGGCTTTGGTCTCGAACCAATGATGCCTTTGCGAACCGCCGGGCTCGCGCTCGAACGGCTATTTCGGGCGAGCACTGCGACCATATTCATGGTCGCGTCCTTTTCTATCACGGTTTTCGTCGAACTCGGCACGACCGCGATGACACTCTCCAAAATCCTTGGAGATTGGATCGGCACCGTGGCGATAACCCGCCGCGTCACAGGCACTGCTGCTTCCGGCGCGGCTTTGGCAACATCTGCGGCGAC
This sequence comes from Verrucomicrobiota bacterium, assembly GCA_016871515.1. Classification (GTDB taxonomy): domain Bacteria; phylum Verrucomicrobiota; class Verrucomicrobiia; order Limisphaerales; family SIBE01; genus SIBE01. The sequence continues at coordinate 6,575 of VHDE01000014.1, read as the reverse complement.
TTTCGCTGCTTCGCCTGGCGCAAACTTAGCAGCAGTCTCAGCGATCTTCACGGCCTGGCTCGGGCTCAGTTCAGTGGCAACCCTCGCGACGGCTGGGGCAGTTGTCGGTGCGACTTTAGCAATCGACTCCACGACAGCTGTCGCTAACACCGGGCGTTTGGAAACAATCGTGCGAACCAAAGTGATCGCCACGTCTTCTTTGTCCTTATCGCTCGCCTTGCGAACAATTTGAGCCGCTTTCGGGGCCAATTCTAGCGCAGGAACATTGGCGATGGCCCGTTTGATGTCTACTACCTGTGTTTCAGAAATAGCATTCGTCGACACGGGAGAGGAGAGAGCAGCGACGACAATTGCCAAGACTAGCGATATTCGTTTCATAATTTCAGTTACTAAGTACGTTTATTCCCCGTTCAATCTTGCAGACTAGGTATAGATTCTGGCCAGCGAAGTCAATCTTTAATTTTTGAAAGATGATGCCTCTTAGAGCGTTTCAATCCATTGGAACCAACCTAATTCTCGGCACCATGCCGGGAAACTTTACCTGGAATTATTGGGAAATTCGGCCGGTTTTGGCGCGAGAAAGCCGCCGGAAGCCGCGTGCTTATTGGCTTTGCGAGGCTGCCAACTCTCCCCATGAACCTGCGCGGCCGGATAGGCCAAGTGCCGTGATTTCGCCAGGTCCGTTTCCGCTGTCAGGATGCGTGTCGGCACGTTCAACGCGGCCAGCGAGCGTGCGCATCCAATTGAAGTTGTGTGGATAAGGAGTTTTCGCACACCCATTGAATGTAACCATTCTTGCACCCGATTGGTCTAAAGCGTTATCATCCGAGAGGACCTATGAGCGAAACGACATCTTCACCGAGGACAAAAACAAGGAAATCTTCCGGGCTATGGTGGGTCGCGATCCTTGCGCTCTTGGCGGGCGCGGGAATTGGCGGCTACTGGTATGTCAAGCGCTCACGCGGCCAAGCAGTGGAATATCGGACCGCCAAAATTGGGCGTGGAGAGATCACGCAAGCCGTGACGGCCAACGGCCAGCTGACGCCAGTAAAGAACGTGCAGGTGGGAAGTCAAATTTCCGGGACCATTCTGGAGATATTCGCGGACTTCAACTCCAAAGTGAAAAAAGGCGCCGTTGTCGCCAAGATCGATCCCGCCACTTACGAACGCAACCTTTCACAGACGGACGCTGAATTGGCCAACGCACAGGCCGCGATGGAACTCGCTGAACTGAATTTTAAGCGGGCCAAGGAACTGGCCAGCAGCCGCCTGATTTCCGAGTCGGAATACAACCAGGCCGAAGTCAGCCTGCATCAGGCGCAAGCGGTCGTAAAAATGCGCCTAGCCAACGTCGAACGCGCCAAGGTCGATCTGGAACGCACGACGATCAGTGCGCCCATCGATGGCATTGTCATCTCCCGCAATGTCGAAGAAGGCCAGACCGTAGCCGCCAGCTTTAGTACGCCGACGCTCTTCTTGATCGCGAATGATCTCGCCAAAATGCAAATCGAAGCCGCGGTCTCGGAAGCCGATGTTGGCGGAGTCGAAGAAGGCCAGGCGGTGACGTTTAGAGTCGAGGCATACACGCAACAATTCCGGGGGCAGGTCAAACAGGTCCGTTACGCGCCCGTCACCAATCAAAATGTTGTTACGTACACCGCAATTGTCGAAGTCGATAATCCGGACCTAAAACTTCGTCCAGGCATGACTGCTACCGCATCGATCATTACGGCGCAGAAGAAGGATGTCGTGACCATTCCGAACGGAGCATTTCGTTTTCGGCCGAGTGATGATGCTGTCATAAAGACCACAACGACCAACTCTCTTGGCGGCGCCCCCGGCTCTACAAACAAACCGGCTCGCGAGATCGCCACAAGCGGTCCATTCGCCGGACTTCCTACGCCTCCATGGTCCGGTTCGGGTCGCCGCGCGACCCAGGAGGAACGCGACCAATACGAAGCTTCACTTACTCCAGAACAACGAGATCAATACCGGCAATTGCGTGCGCGCTTTTCCCAGGGAGGCGGCGGGGGCGGTGGTGGTGGTGGTGGTGGTGGTGGTGGGTTTGCGGGCGGAGGTGGTTTTGGCGGAAGCGGAGGCGGCTTCGGCGGCGGTCCTGGTCCTGGGCGTCAGATTCAAGAAGGACCGCGCACGCAAACGATTTATGTTCTCGCCAGCACAAACGCAGCCGCTGCATCCAGCCCCGAGAAACCGGCGCTCAAAGCTGTGACCATTAGAACAGGGATCAGCGATGGAACGAATACAGAAGTAATCGAGGGACTTAACGAAGGCGATGTTATTGTCACCGGCGTCATTACGTCGGAGCCTGCGCCCGTTGCCATGCGCCCGTCAAGTGGCGGCCCATTCGGCGGTGGCGGCTTCGGCGGGCCGCGCCGATTTTGAATCGCCGCCATTGCCATACTTCGCGAGAACGAGCGCCCCAGAATTTCCCTTGCTTCATGGAAGCTGTCATCAAACTCGATAACTTTCGCAAGACGTACTACACCGGCGAAGTTGAAGTGCACGCCGTGCGCGGCGTTTCGCTCGAGATTCAGCAAGGAGAATTTGTCGCGATCATGGGGGCCAGCGGTTCCGGCAAATCAACGATGATGAACACGATCGGCTGCCTGGATCGGCCTACAGGAGGACGTTACATGTTAGACGGCGTTGATGTCGGAGAACTCGGTCGTGACGAGCTTGCGGATTTGCGCAACGAAAAAATCGGATTTGTGTTTCAAGGTTTCAATTTGCTCTCGCGCACCTCGGCATTGGAAAATGTCGAACTGCCAATGCTCTATGCGCGTCCTGGAATCCGCGGGCGCGAACAGCGCGAGCGGGCGATGGAGACTTTGGAAATGGTCGGCCTTGGCGATCGCGCCGGCCATCATCCGAACCAGCTCTCGGGCGGGCAACAGCAGCGTGTCGCCATCGCGCGTGCGCTCGTCAACAGACCTAAATTACTTTTGGCGGACGAACCAACTGGAAATTTGGACAGCCGCACGAGCATCGAGATCATGGGCGTGTTTCAAAACTTAAACAGTCAAGGCATGACGATTGTCATGGTCACGCACGAGCTCGACATTGCCCGTTACACCAAACGGAACGTCATCATGCGCGACGGCCGCATCGTCAATGACACGGCAGTGACAGACCGTCTTTTCGCTAGCCAGGAAATTCAAAAACTGGAGCGCGAGCAGCAAGCTGTGCAACTGGTGAGTTGAATGAGTTACATGGTTAGAACATGATCTTCTTTGCCACCCTCAAAATCGCCCTCCGCGCCCTCCGCCGAAACACGTTGCGCACGTTGCTGACGATGCTGGGTATTATCATTGGAGTCGGCGCGGTTATCGCCGTTGTGAGCATCGGCAATGGCGCGAAATCGCAAGTCGAAGCGGCCATTGCCAGCATGGGCCAAAATGTGATTCTCATCCTCTCGGGCAACGTTTCGCGAGGCGGTTTTCGCATGGGATTTGGCACGGCCGGAACGTTGACGCGCGAGGATTTTGAAGCCATTCGCCGCGAGGTCCCCGGCGTGAGCGGAATCAGCCCGGAGGTTTGGTCGTTCGCTCAAATTGCGGCCGGCAATCAAAATGCGAACACGCAAATCCGCGGTGTCGGGTCAGACTACTTGGACATTCGCTCCTGGCGGGTGACCAGCGGCGCGAATTTTACAGAGGCCGATGTGCGCAGCGGCAATAAAGTCGCGTTGATCGGCAAAACCGCCGCCGATTTGCTCTTCGGCGACCAAGACCCGGTCGGCCAAATCGTTCGCATCAAAAGCGCCCCGTTCACGATCGTTGGATTGCTCGCGGCCAAAGGGATGAGCGGACGCGGCGATGATCAAGATGACGTCCTCCTGGTTCCGTACACGAGCGCCATGACGCGGCTCACCGGGCAGACCACGTTTCGTTCACTTAATGCGCAAGCCTCGAGCGCAGCTCTTTTGCCGAGCGTGCAGAACGACATAATTAATTTGCTTCGGCAACGGCATCGCATCGGCCCGGACCGCGAGGACGATTTCATCGTGCGCACGCAACAAGAAATCTCTGAAACCGCAACGGCGACTTCCAAAGTGATGACCTGGCTGTTGGGCTCCGTCGCAGCCGTCTCGCTTGTCGTTGGCGGCATCGGCATCATGAACATCATGCTCGTGAGCGTGACGGAACGGACGCGAGAGATTGGCATTCGCATGGCCGTCGGGGCGCGCGGCCGCGACATCTTGCTGCAATTCCTGACCGAGGCAGTCGTGTTAAGCCTGCTGGGCGGATGCCTGGGAATCTTTATTGGCGTTCTGAGCTCGCGTGTTTTGCCACGCATCCTGAGCTCGCTCGGCGTGGTGACTCTGGTTTCGCCGACCTCAATCGTGGTGGCATTCCTGTTCAGCGCGGTCATCGGCATCTTCTTCGGTTTCTACCCGGCTCGCAAGGCCTCGCAGCTCGATCCGATCGAATCACTGCGGTACGAATGAGGAATAAGACGTGAACATACCTGCGTGGCTTGAACCATCGGCGGAGAACGGCGCACCAATTACATTGGCGGAATTGGTGTGGCGCATTGGACTGGCGTTTTTGCTCGGTTGCGTGGTCGCCGGAATTTATCGCCGAACACACCGCAGCACGCCGTTCGCGCCGACCTTTCCGCGAACTCTCGTCTTGCTTTCGATTTTGATCGCGATGGTCACGCAGGTCATCGGCGACAATATTGCCCGGGCGTTCAGCTTGGTTGGCGCGCTTTCTATTGTGCGATTCCGGACTGTGGTCCAAGACACGCAGGATACGGCGTTTGTCATCTTTGCTGTCATCGTCGGAATGGCGGTGGGCGCGGACCATCTTTGGGTGGCGATTGTCGGTATAGGCATCGTAACCGTGGCGATCTTTGTTTTGCGACCGCCCCAAGACACCAATCATTGGACTCAAGAAGAGAGCACGCTGTGCGTGCGCGTCGGATTGGGAACAAAACCGGAGGCAATTCTGAAACCGCTCTTCGAGAAACATCTGCGAGGCCACGAATTCTTGGGGGTCGAAACCGCGCGTCAAGGCACCGCGCTCGAATTGACTTATCGGGTGCGGCTAGCTAATGGTTCAGCGCCGCTCCAACTCGTCGAGGAGATCAAGCAGCTCGAAGGTGTGCAGAACGTGGACCTTCGCCGCGCCTCAGAGTGATGGCTCAAACGAGTTCGTTCATGTCTTTGATCCGTGTTATCCGTGTAATCCGCGGTTTGCACGTTCAAGCCGGTTACGGCTGGCAATGAGCGGGTTTGAATTTCGAATTGGCCTGCCGCTGTTTTGTTTCGGATTTCGGATTTCGAGTTTCGGATTTGGGCTGCGCTTTCGTAGGTCTGGGGTCTTTGTGGTTGGTTAGTCAACGGACCATTTTCGGATTAAGGATTTGCGCACATGTCGGTCGTGCCAGAGTTCCTCGGCCTTAACCCAATCTTCAGCCGTGTTGATGTTAAACAACTCGTCTGATGAGATCGGCGGTATTTGAGCCGCTTCTAATTCCGCGGCCAGTCGTTGCAAGGAAAACTCCCTCCTCGAGAGCAGCGCTTCCACATGAACAATCGCGGTCGTGCGGACCCAAAATGGAAAGCCAACTGATTTGCTGCTCGCCGTAAACAGCGCCATCCGGCCACTTCCAATTTGAGAGACAATTCGACTGAGGAGCCGGTCGGAAACGAACGGCATGTCGCAGGACAGGAAAAGAACCCCATCCGCTTTGCTCCTTTTCAGAGCCGTGTAAACCCCGCCAAGTGGACCGCACCGAGGGACAATGTCTCGGCGAACAATGCGGACGGGCATTTGCAGCCGCTCGGCTCTCTCTCGAATGTGGGTCAAAAGAGTTTTCCTCCCCAGCTTTAGCCGGCTTTTATCTTTCCCCATCCGAGAGCTGAGCCCGCCAGCCAGGATGCATGCCTCGCAAGCTAACGATGAGAGTGTCTGTGTTCCGCCGCGCGTCATCGCTGCTCACCATGGCGGCCAGTGGAAAGACTGGCAAGAACACCCTTGTTAAAAAGTGCGCGCGGTCTGCCGATTACAAGTCGGCGATACGGCAGCGATACGGCAGACTGAAAGTCTGCGTTACGAATTTATGGCAGTCCGCGGCCCTCGCTACTCACAAGTTGTGGCTGATTGGCAATTGTGCGCACGTGCGCACAACTGGGTCGCCGGGCAAAAGGCAACAGTGAACCAATGCACAAATGAGACAGACGCTCCCGCTCAGCGGGATGAAGGAGCGCTTAGCGCTATGTCCTGACGCCCCGGCCCAAAGTCTCATGGCCGGCACTTGGACCCGTGCTATTGCTTCGCCATGGCACTAATACCTCAAACCTGAAGGAAATCCACTAAGAAATCTGAGACTTGCCGCCGGACACATTTCGGCAGCACCACCCCTCCGAACGTGCCTTTGGCCGTAACGCAGAGTTTCACTCTGCTGTATCGCGGATTTTCAGTAGAGTAGGCGAAGCGGGCGGGTTGAGAGGCCAGAGCCAATGACCGTCGCGCTTCGCCCCTCATCGAACCGGACAGGCGGTTTTCCCGCATCCGGCTCTCCGATCGCCATTGGTCGCATCGCTTCAA
>VHDE01000013.1 GCA_016871515.1 Verrucomicrobiota bacterium | reverse complement strand
AAATCCAGCGGACTCTTCGGTTGTTGCTAAGCCTGCGATCAACCGCTATATCGGACCATGGTTCGGCGGAATTCCGGAATGAGATGGACCCTCGTCTGTCTGGTGTTGATGATCACGATTTCACATGCTGCGGCTTCACGGGAAACCGTGGTGATCTTGCATGGAGTTGCCCTGAACCGGTTCTTTTGCTTTCGGCTCGATCAGGCCTTCAAACGCGCCGGGTACGACGTAATCAATGTGTCGATGCCAACACGGCGCGTCGCAATTGAGGAACTGGGCGATGTGTGGCTTCCCGATCTACTACGAACGCGCGGCATCGCTCGCGCACCACGTCTGCATTTTGTGACGCATTCCATGGGCGGGCTCATCGTTCGCCGCGCTCTGGACCGTGAGATTCCGTCCAACCTTGGGCGAGTCGTGATGATTGTTCCGCCCAATCGCGGCAGCGAACTGGCGGATCGCCTTAGTCGCTCTCGGTTTTGGCGCTGGATCATTGGCGTGAACCTCCAACGGTTGGGCACCGGTCCGGACGCATTCTGCCGAGAGTTGCAACCCTCAGTCAAATACCCAGTGGGGATTATCGCCGGCACGCGCGCAATCCATCCGCTCGGCGCCCTCTGCCTTCCCAAACCCAATGATGGCGCAGTATCTTTGCTTAGCACACATCTTGATGGTGAATCGGCCCGCCTCGAGTTGCCCTATTCCCATACCGGCATTCTGTTCCGCACCGCCACGGCGCAACAAACCATTTTCTTTCTGCGCTCCGGTCACTTCGAGGAGGTCTCAGCTCCGTAGCTGCGCTCCGCGTTGGCTACTTCAAGTCCTCTCCCGCCAGCCCACCGACCGTCCAGTCGAGATTGTAATCGCCATAGGGCTTCGTCTTGTTCAATTGGCTGTACTTGGTGAACGCGGTGTGGCTATCGACGAAGAGAATGGGGAAGCCCGCCTTTCCGTGGGCGATATTCTTGTCGGCGAGGCTGCCATGTTCGGGCTCCGCGAAACAGGACATGATGGCTTTCTTGGTTGGCGAAATGACTTGGCCAAGGGATCTCTGCGTAAGCTTGGGCGAAAGCGAGTCGTCATTGTAAAACTGGTGGTAGTAATAATACGAGTTCGGGAAGGGCAGATCATTCGTCCGAAGGTTCGCCCCCGAACCATTGGCTTTGGTCCAGGCAAAATTCCAGGCGACACCTTTGTCTCCCGGACAAAGGAAAAAGCTCGCGCCATTAGTGCTGAGGTACGGATGAAAGAGCTTGAACAAATCCACAAACGGCATTTGCGGCCAGCCACGGCCGGAATAAGGAAACCGGTCGCCGTTGTCCGATGTGTAAAGCGCCATGGTAATGCCATCCTGACGCAGATTCGAAAGGCACCGAGCGGTTGTGGCTTTGACCTTGGCTCGGCTCAGCGCAGGCAACAGCATTCCAGCGAGTATGGCAATGATCGCAATCACAACCAGCAATTCGATCAAGGTGAAGGCGGGTTTCGAATGAAGAGGAGCCGTCGTCCTCCCGCGACTCAGAATATTTCTTGTGCACATAAGCCCGAAATCAATTGATGGTGATGTGTGAGCGATACTACTTGCGCCCGCCGCGAAATACAAAGCCAAACGTGAATCATTGCCGTCGCCTAACCGTCGCCTATGGCAGCTCGCGGTTCAGTTCGGAAGGCGCGAGAATCTTTGCCGCGCAAGAGAACACAGTGATTGCGCAGAGACAAGCAAAACGCGCAGAACGCGTGCGGTTTTGCATACGTTGGCATTCGTTGTATTCCTAAGCATTTCACCAAACTCGCCGGAGCCTGTTTCCACACTATTTGCCTTTGCAACCGAGTGCCAATGCATAGCATGGAACGCCGATGAAAGGCATTATTTTGGCAGGTGGCGCGGGTTCGCGACTTTACCCGTTGACGCTGGTAGCGAGCAAACAACTGCAGCCGGTTTATGACAAGCCGATGGTCTATTATCCGCTAACCACGCTAATCGATAATGGCATCCGAGAATTTTGTCTGATCTCAACGCCCCACGATTTGCCGCGATTCCGTCAGCTGCTCGGTGATGGAACGGCTTGGGGAATTTCGATTGAATTTCGCGAACAAGCGCGTCCGGGAGGAATTGCTCAGGCGTTTCTGGTCGCCGATACCTTTGTCGGAAATGATCCCGTGACACTGATCTTGGGCGACAACGTCTTCTACGGCGGAGATGAGTTCAAGCGGGCCTTTGGCGAATTTCAGTCGGGAGCGTCAATCTTCGGTTGCCACGTTCATGATCCGGAACGCTACGGCGTAGTCGAGTTTAACGCCAAGGGCCGCGCCATCTCGATCGAAGAAAAACCGAAACAGCCCAAGAGCAATTATGCAGTGCCGGGACTTTATCTTTATGACAACCAAGTCATCAGCATCACCAAAAGCTTGCGTCCCTCAGCTCGAGGGGAACTGGAGATAACGGACGTTAATTTGGAATACCTTAAGCGCGGCCAGCTTCAGGTTTACCGCCTGAGCCGCGGTTTTGCCTGGCTGGATGCGGGGACGAGCAGCAGCTTGCACGATGCTTCGGCTTACGTGCAAACCATCGAAAAGCGCCAAGGCATAAAAATCGGATGTCCGGAAGAAGCATCCTTTCATCGCGGCTTTTTATCGTTGGATCAACTGGCGGCATTGACTTCGAAAATGCCGAACTGCGAGTATCGGGAGTACTTGCAGAACGTTGTGGCGGAGGCAACCAGATTGACTACGCAGATTCCACCTCATCATTAAACCCACAGCACGCGCGACCGAGTCGGACGTTTATGATCCTATGATCCTGTTATTAGGCGCTTCGGGCTACATTGGCGAGGCATTCGAAAAAGCAATTAAGGAGCGAACTGGTGCGTTGATGACGGTTTCGCGAAAACGAATCGATTACACGCGGTTTGACGTGCTGTTGAATTTGCTGCGAAAAATCAAACCGACCTTTTTGATCAACGCCGCCGGGTATACCGGCAAACCTAACGTGGACGCCTGTGAAACGGCGCGCGCTGATACTCTCGCTGGGAACACTCTGTTTCCTCAGATGATCGCACATGCTTGCGCTATCACCGGCACGCCCTGGGGACACGTTTCATCGGGTTGCATTTATTCCGGCGCGAAGGTCGCGCAGCACGGCGAAGTAAGCGTTGAAAAGGATTTGACGAAACCTGGATTGCGCGAGTTAGCCGATAGCAACCCGAGTGCAATCCACGGATATTCGGAAATCGACGAGCCAAACTTCACCTTTCGCAATCCGCCCTGCAGTTTTTACAGTGGAACCAAAGCATTAGCGGAGGAAGCCCTCGATGGCATCGGCGAATGTTATATTTGGCGGCTGCGTATTCCATTCGATGATATTGATCATCCGCGAAATTATCTGACCAAAGTCCAGCGCTACGACAAGGTTTACGACAATGTGAATTCCATTTCGCACCGGGGCGACTTCGCCAACGCTTGCTTGAATCTCTGGGAAGCGCGCGCGCCGTTTGGCATCTACAACATGACCAATTCCGGTTGCGTGACAACGCGACAGGTCATAGAAATGATTCAACGGATACTGAAGCCCAGCCGCAAATTCGAGTTCTGGGCAAACGACGACGAGTTCTACAAATTAGCGGCGAAAACGCCGCGTTCTAATTGTGTGATGGATACGGCGAAGCTTTTAGCCACTGGCATTCGCATGCGGCCGATAGAAGAAGCGTTGGAGGATGCGCTTCGCAACTGGAAGCCAGCCTCGTAGCGGTGTGGCCCGCGCTTCGGCTCGATAGGAGCGCCGATCAACTGCGCTGCAGCGCTGACTTTAAAAGCAGTGATTCAATTCAAACCACGAAACACACCAAATACACGAAAAAGAAGGACTTCAGTTAGCAGTTGATTTCACTTCAGCGGTGAATTCCCAGTGATGAGAACACTCTTCTTCGTTTTCGTCACAGCCTTGCCTCTCTTTTTCTGAAGCCCGGCAGGCACTGCTCTCGAGACAAGCATTAATTAGATCGGCGCAGCGACTGCCTATTCGGTTCCGTTGGAGTACTGCTCCAGCAGCCTCTTAGCGACCAGAAGACCAACTGTCTCCAGCTTTCGTCCCGCGAGCGGCCCAGCAACAGCTGTTGTTTGTGGATGATCGCGATAAACCGGATCGTGCCATCCTTCAATGTTCAGATCGGAATCGTAACCCGCGCGCAACAGCGCATGCACGATCTCCGCCCAATTCGCCTGCCCAAAGCCAGGCATGCGATGTTCGGCGACGCCAGGATGACAAATGCCGTATCTCTCGAGCAATTGCCGATTGATGTACGCATCCTTCGCATGAACGTGGAAAATCCGCGAACCAAAGCGATGGATATTCTGGACGGGATCGACAAATTGACAGATCAAATGGCTCGCATCCCATTCAATGCCGACATTGTCGCATTTTGTCTGGTTGAAAAGACGTTCCCAGATCGCCGTTTGCCCCATCATGTTATAGCTCATGACCGGCAAGTGATACGCTCCTTGGGGACAATGCTCGAAGGCGATGCGCACCCGGTGTTCTGCAGCAAATCGAGCGAGCGGTTCCCAGAATTCCAAAAGCCGCGGTAGATATTGCTCGAACGGCTTATAAATCAAATTTCCGCCCCGTTCGTTGAGTTCCGTCTCAATGACTGCGCCTGAGAATCCAGCGACTGTTCGGATGCCCAAGTATCCCGCAACTTCAATGGCACGCTGGAAGACGCTGCGCGCAAAATCAGTTTGTCGCGGGTCGAGCGGATTGCCATACAGCGCGCCGATCGCTGAAATGCGGATGTCTCGCTCCTTCGCGGCCGCGGCGATTTCGTCCGCGTGCTGCCGCCACTCCAGATGCTTCGGTCCGCAGCGGCTCTCCGCAAACCCGACCCATTCTATCGACCGGAATCCAAGCTGATAAGCCCAGTCCAGTTCGCTCACTTCACCTTTGGTCAAGACGCCGACTCGCATAGGAATCAGTTAATTGCATTCGCGAAAGAATGACAATCCACAGATCACTAAGATATATTCGCAACGGGCATGAAAACTTATCCGCTTTATTTGAACGGCGAATGGGTCATCACCGAGACAACCAACACCGTTGTTAACCCGGCGACCGCAGAACCGTTCGCTCGCATCTCTTTGATCGATCGTTCGCGCGTGGCGCGAGCGTTGGCCGATGCCGGCGGCGGTTTCCGTTCGTGGCGCGCAACGACCGGAAAATCGCGCGGCGAATACTTGCAGAGAATTGCCGGAGAACTCGAACGGCGCCGCGATGAAGTAGCGCGCCTCATCACATTGGAAAATGGCAAACCGCTGCCGCAGAGCCTCGCCGAAGTTGCCATGTCGGTCGATCATTTGCGCTGGTTTGCGGAAGAAGCACGGCGAGGCTACGGTCGAGTCATTCCCAATCAAGTTGAAGGCAAACGCCATCTCGCAATCAAGACCGCCATCGGTGTCGTGGGCGCAATCAGTCCATGGAATTTCCCGCTCGTGTTGGGGGTGCGTAAAGTGGCCCCTGCACTGGCGGCAGGTTGCACCGTTGTGCTGAAGCCGGCGCGACAGACTCCGTTGAGCGCGGTGGAGTTCGCAGAATGCATCGACGCGTCTGGCTTGCCAAAAGGAGTCTTTCAGCTCGTCGCCGGTTCAGCGTCGGAGATCGGTGAAGAGTTCCTGGAAAATCCCGTTTGCCGTAAGATTACATTCACTGGCTCGACCTCCGTCGGCCAAATCCTCATCCGCGGCGCGGCGCAAGGAGTTAAGGCGCTCTCGTTAGAACTCGGCGGTCAGGCGCCATTGCTCGTTTTCGATGACGCCGATCTCACCAAAGCTGTCGACGGCGCGATGATCGCCAAATACCGCAATACCGGACAATCGTGCATCGCGGCGAATCGCATTTATGTTCAGCGATCCGTTTATCAACCGTTCCTCGAACAGTTCGTAGCGAAGACGAAAGCGTTGAAGGTCGGCGATGGCCTCGAAGACGGGGTCCAAATCGGCCCGCTCATCGATAAGGACGCACTCGCAAAGGCTGCCGAGCATGTCGAGAACGCCATCGAACAAGGAGCGCGACTGCTTTGTGGCGGGAAAACTTTGCCTGGCCGCAAGGGATTCTTCTTTGAGCCAACCGTGCTAGCCGATGTTCCGGACGCGGCGCTGTGCATGCAGGAAGAAACTTTTGCGCCGGTGGCTCCCGTCAGCGTGTTTGACACCGAAACGGAAGTTATCGAGCGCGCGAACGTTTCGAAGTTTGGACTGAGCGCCTACGCTTTCACGAGAGACTTGGGACGTGCGTTTCGTTTAATGGAATCCCTCGAAGCCGGGATGATCGGGATCAACGACGGCGTCCCCACAACGAGTCAAGCGCCATTCGGCGGCGTGAAGCAAAGCGGTTGGGGACGCGAACTTGGCGCCGAAGGAATGGAGGCGTTCCTCCAAACCAAACACATATCCCTTTGCATCGATTGAGATAATCTCCCTGAGCGGAGAGCTTCTCGCAACCTTTTGTCTCATATGGAACAAAAGGTTGCGAGAGGTGGGCAAGCGTTGAAAAGCAAGCTAACCTGAATCTAAAGGCCCACGCTTGCGGTGGACCCTGCTGGCGAATCGGTCCACGCGAATGATCTGGAGTTTGTGGGAGCCCCTCGCGATCAGTTCGTGTTGATCGCGAGCTTCGAGTTGGAAGGAAACCCGAGCACCATCCGCATGCACCACGCGCGCCAGGCACGTCACGGTTTGTCCGACTGGAGTGGGCGCCAAGTGGGAAATTTCGATCTCGATGCCGACTGTGCTCTCTCCATTCTCCAGCCACGGCAGCACAGCCTCGCGCGCCGTGTGTTCGAGAAACCAAATGAGCCAGGGCGTACAGAGAACCGCCGGCATTTTGTCGTCGGCGAAGTCAATCGCATGTGATCGCTCGACGACGAATTGCTTTTGGCAGATGGCGCCAAGTTTCGGTTTGGTTTTCACTGCGACGTCGGCAGTTGCAAGCGTTCCGGCAATTCATACAAAACTGAACTGGTGCGGCGCAAGCCAGTTTGACGCGTTAGTTAGGCCATTTCAGGCCTGGCACTTTATCCGCACGATTCTGGAGCAAAATTCCCGAAGAAATCGTCTAAGAATTGCTGCTCTCGCGTGTCATACTAGTGAGACCGGCAACTGCCAGCGTTGCGACTAAGGCAGTTAAATGGAAATCGCGAATAGAATGAAATGACTCACCCAGGCATGGCCGTGGGCCGAAGAGAAGACGTTAGTGTGGCATCACCACGACCGGAAACGATTGAGGAGCTTTTTGCCGCTCTGGAATCGCCGCTCCTCTGTTATGCCCTGCGCTTTGTTCAGGAATTGAGTCTCGCTGAAGATGTTGTTCAAGACGCTTTCATGAAATTGCATGCACAGTTTGATCAAGTGCGCGAGCCAAGGCGATGGCTCTATCGCACGGTGCACAATCTCGCGCTAAACCAACGGCGACAGTCCGGCAAGATTATCCCGCTCGCGCAGACTTCAGCTTCATCGTCGGAAGACCGTCCCGCATCTGCCGAACCAGAAATCACCGATCCTCAGCCGCTGCCGGACGAACAAATCGCGCGCTGGGAAGGCATCGGTCTGGTGCGGCTCAGTTTGGAGACACTCGACGAACGCAGCCGCGAGTTGATCCGGCTGAAGTTCAACGAAGGTTTGTCCTATAAAGAAATCAGCGCCCGGACCGGTCTCACCGTGGGTCACGTCGGTTACCTTCTGCATCATGCGCTGAAAAGCATCGCTGACGAATTGGCCAAAACCGGAGTTATCCCATGACGGAAAACCCCGTAACGCGGAGTTTCACTCTGCCGCATCGCCGATTTGCAGTCGGCAGAGCGTTCGATCTGTCGGTGGGCTTTGGAATTGCGGGCGCGCCGCGGAGTGAAACTCTGCGATACGGCAGAGTGAAACTCTGCGTTACGGCGCCATGCCTCTCACACATCGAAATCCGAAGGGGCTCTTTATGAACGACGGTTTTTCTGAAACACCGCGCGAACAAATGGAAGCGCGCTTAACTGCTCTGCTGCACGGGGAGCTATCGCCGGAAGAAGCTGCTGCTTTGCGCGAGGAGATCGCGCAAGATGCCGAACTGGCGCAACTTCATGAACGCCTCAAGCAAACGATTGGGCTGGTCGCTGAAGTTGCAGCCAACCCGGTGGAACAAGCGGCTGCGCAACAGACGCCCCTGCGATTGTCCGCTGAACGGCGCGAGAAGCTGCTGCAGCATTTTAAGACGGTTGCCCCGAAGGAATTCGCCGCCTCAGTCCATCGAGAGAGCCGTTGGTTTGTCCCGATGAGCCTTGCCGCCGCATTGGTCGCGCTACTGGGCACGGTCGCGTTGCTGCCGGGATTCGCCAGGCGGCTCGAGCGCTCAAAGGAAACATCCTTCGTGGCAGTGGCTGCCGCAGAGAACGGAGCTTTGGAATTTGGTGTGAACAAGAAGGACTTCGGCGCGGCTGTGATCGACAATGTTCAGTCGCAGCGCGAATCGATCGGGAAACCTCTCGCAGCCCTCGGCGATAGCTTAGGCATAATTCCCAGCAAAAACGCCGGCGTTGTCTCCAGTTTAAAATCCGACTTTTCCACTACAGCAGCGCCGCCAGATGGCGAGGTTCGAATCAAGACGATTCGCGATATGGATGTGGAACGTTATGGGTTGATGCGCCCGGGCATGAGCAGCCTCGGAAAAGATTCCAAAGTGACAGAGGAGGCGCTGCGGGAGTCGAATCGGTCGTCCATTGTTCTTCCACCAATAGAGGCAGAGGCAGAGGTTGGTCAGCCGCGGAACCAGGCGTGGGCAGCGGATATTGGAGCACGCACCCTCGCCAAAGCAGCCAAGCCAGGCACTGAAAGCAAGTCTGGAGCGAGACCAGCCGAGTCGACACAACGGATCGAAGAGCTTCAAGTCGCGCAGGAGACACCGCAGTCCAAAGCCAAACGTGAATGGGGTGAATTGCGCGCAGGTCATGCGACCCGGTCAGCTACAGGAGCAAGTCGACCGCCGCTCGCGCCTAACAATGGTCCTGTCCAGATTGTCGATGTTGCGCAAGCTGAGTCACCACGAGATTCAAGCTTGTGGGGACGCATCGGCGGAGCGTTGAGCGGGAAAGTCGAACGAAGCGCGCGCATCAGCGTCGGGAAAGATGCGACTGATATGGCGCCGCTCGTGACGCGCGCTCAGCCTCAAGTTGGATTCGATCCCTACTTCGTCACGACTGAATTCGAGAAGGTCAAGTCCAAGCAAGTTCTCTACAAGGTGATTGAGAAATTGAATCTGAATGAAGCTTGGGCCGAGAAGCATGGCAAGGGCGAGAAGCTGAATAATGCCGAAGCATTTCAAGCGCTATTAGGCCGCGTTGATGTGCGGCAGGTTCCCAATTCGAGCGAACTCGATATTCGAGTGAAGAGCGATCAACCAGAAGAGGCTGCCCAGATCGCCAACACCATCGCCGAGGTTTATCGCGATTTACGCGCGGAACGGAGCAAACAGGCGGCCGACGATAGCGCTCGTGTCTTGAAAGAACAGCTTGCCGAGCAGGAGAAAAAGGATGCTCAAGCGCACACGGAACTTGATCGCCTGCGTGGAGAGTCCAACCGAGAAGAGGCCGATACAGCCGTGCGCAAACCCGTGGCTGGCGCGCCAGTTCCGCAGCCCGAAGTCCAGACGCGCGAAAACGCATTCTCGACCTTCTCGCTGCACGTCAGCGATGTGTCGTTCAAGCTTGCCTTGGCCAGTCTGGAAAAGGGAGTCATGCCCGAGCCTGCGACCGTGCGCAGCGAAGAATTCATCAATGCGTTCGATTACGGCGATTCCGAGCCGCCGCCAGATGTCCCCGTAGCCTTTGCTTGGGAACGCGCTCGCTATCCGTTCGCGCATAATCGTGATTTGCTGCGTTTCTCGATCAAGACGGCGGCGCAAGGCCGTCAACCCGGCCAGCCGTTGAATCTCGTGTTGCTGCTCGACAACTCCGGCTCGATGGAGCGGGCGGATCGCGTGCAGATTCTTCGGGAGGCATTGCGCGTGTTGGCAACGCAATTGAAGCCCGAAGACAAACTCAGTGTCATTGCGTTTGCGCGCACAGCCCGGCTCTGGGTGGATGGTGCGCCAGGCAACCAAGCGGCCCAGGTCGCGGAACGGGTGAGCCAACTCGCACCACAAGGCGGCACCAATCTCGAAGATGCGCTGAATCTCGCCTACGCGACGGCGTTGCGGCATTACGTGAGCGGCGGCAACCGCGTCGTGGTGCTCACCGACGGCGCGGCGAATCTCGGTGACGTTAATCCGGACACTCTGAAGCGGAAAGTTGAAAATCATCGCAAACAAGGGATCGCGCTCGATTGCTTCGGAATTGGGTGGGAAGGTTTCAACGACGATTTGTTGGAGGTGCTGTCGCGCAATGGTGATGGGCGTTACGGTTTTATTAACACACCGGCTGAGGCCGCAACTGGTTTTGTCGCTCAACTCGCCGGCTCTCTGCGAGTGGCAGCGTCGGATGTTAAAGCTCAGGTTGAATTCAATCCGAAACGGGTGACGGCCTGCCGCCAAATCGGGTATGCCAAACATCAGCTGACCAAAGAACAATTCCGCGATAACACCGTCGATGCGGCCGAGATTGGTGCGGCGGAATCGGGCAACGCGCTTTACGTCGTTGAGGTGAATCCGCAGGGGGACGGGCCGTTGGCCGTCGTGCGAGTGCGATACAAGAAACCGAATACAACCGAATATCGCGAGCATGAATGGCCGGTGCCTTACAGCGGAAATGCTGTGGCGTTGGAACAAGCTGGGCCGGCTATGCGCCTAGCCGCGACCGCAAGTGCGTTCTCGGAATGGCTCATTTCAAGTCCATACGCCGGCGAAGTGACGACCGACCGTTTGCTCGCGCAACTGAATGGTGTGCCCGAAGTCTATGGCGCCGATGCACGTCCTAAAAAGCTCGAATGGATGATCCGGCAAGCGAAGAGCATGGCGGGAAGATAGATCGAGATGAACAGGCCGAACCAATTCATCCCACGCATAGAAACTGCCCAAAGGCGTAACGCAGAGTTTCACTCTGCTGTATCGCAGAGTTTCACTCTGCGGCGTGTCCGACAATCGAGAAGCTCCCACAAATTCGAGTGCCAGATCGTAGCGCGGAGTTTTACTCTGCCGTATCGCAGATTTCCAATCTGCAGCGCGTCCGCCAAATCGAGAAGTTTCCGCAAGGTCGAGTGCTCTGCCGACTGCAAGTCGGCGATACAGCAGAGTGAAACTCTGCGTTACGATGGCTGGCCATCACCCCACGCGCTGCTCCATTTCCAGTCCCGCGGCGTTGCACACAGGCCAGCCTTTACCGGATTGTTTGTCACATAACGACAGCACTGCGCATGTTCCTCATCATCGCGAATCCAATGATCGAATGCCTCTCGTTGCCAAAATGGATGTCCCGTCCGATTGAGAACTTTGTTCGCCTGCCGAGCTGTGTAGCTTTTCCAGCTTTGCAGGATATGGCTCAACGAGTGGTTCGGCGCCGGCCACAAGACACCATGCACGTGATTTGGCATGATAACCCAAGCATCCAGCCAATATCGCTTGCCATCAAAGAATCGCACGGCTTCAGTGACCAAGTCCGCAATTTCGGGTCGTCTCAGCCAGCATTCCCCGCAGCCTTGATCAAGATAACGCTCGACCTTGCGATTGTACTCGCGCTCGATTTCTTCCAGCATCTCTTGCTTCGGGAGGGCTGTCCCCGGGCCTTTCGCGGCGTCGTGCTGCGCATAGAAAAGCTGCAACCGCTCCCCGCGCTCCGCCTGATACTTGAGCAAGACCTCTTTGGGCAACGAATCGGCGAGGCGAAATGTCACAAAGTAACGCGCGCCTTCGCGCTTGACGTGTGGCAGATAGCCTCGTGTATGAACACCGGAACGCAACGGGTTTGTTTCCTCCGGTTTGATCCCGTCCGAACGAAGCTCAAAGCGCACTCGATCCATCCGCGGATTTTCCTCCTTGGGAAACACGTGCGGAGGCTAGCGCGTCGACTCGGTTATTTGCAACCTCAATGTCGCGGCCAGCGGCGTAACGCAGAGTTTCACTCTGCTGTATCGCAGAGTTTCACTCTGCGGCGTGTCCGACAATCGAGAAGCTCCCACAAATTCGAGTGCCAGATCGTAGCGCGGAGTTTTACTCTGCCGTATCGCAGATTTCCAATCTGCAGCGCGTCCGCCAAATCGAGAAGTTTCCGCAAGGTCGAGTGCTCTGCCGACTGCAAGTCGGCGATACAGCAGAGTGAAACTCTGCGTTACGGTCCGGAGCGCTTGTTTTTTCGGTTATCGCGATTTCCAGAACACTGCTCATGAACATTCCCGTACGCATCCCCATATCCATCCTCCTTGCGTTATCGATCCTGACCGCGAACAACGTTTCGGGCGCGACCGCAGAATTAAGAAACCTTTCCATCAACGGCGGCGTCGAAGACGGGAGGGCGCGGCTGATCATCGAAGCGGTGCTCAGCGGTTTGTCCGGCGAGAAAGACAAGCTTATTTACGCCACCGCTCTCCAGCACTCGATCAAAGTCTCGCGCGAAAAAATCGCCCATTCCATCGCAGCCACCTTCGACATTCTTCAAGGCGAGCCCAAAGAACTCCCACTCACGATCAGCGGGGAAGGTGAAATACGCCAGGTCACCGGCGAGTTGCTGCAAGATTGGAGCATCCGCCAAGAAACCAACGGCGTGCGCACGCTGATCCTTCGCCCTCGCAAAAGCGACAAACCAATCACGCAACTTTCGGTCACGATTTCGGCCGAACGCGATCTCCGCACATGGACGAATCCATTAACCGCCTTAACCCTCACTCCATCCAGTCCAGCGTTATTCAACGGTTACGTGACGATTGAAGTGACGCCGGACCTCGATGTCCAGCCCGACAGCCCCACCGGCCTGGCGCCCATCGATCCCAAATTCTTGCCATCATCATTGCGCATCGAGGCCAAGCCGGATAGTCCAGATCCGCTCGCCTTCCGTTTCCACGGCTCGCCCTACCATATCCCGCTCCGCATTACGATCGCGGACCCCGAAGCGCGCCGAGTTGTGTTGCGCGACTTTAAGCTGAGCGGGCAACTCAGCGACCAAACGGTAAGCTTTGTCTTGACCGCCAACGCGCGCATCAAAAATCCGCGCGGCGGTTCGATAGCGCTGTTGCAAGGGAACATTGCTTTGACCGATCTGAAAACGCATCCACATTGGCGTCTCCGGTTCGAGCAAGGCCGCTTCATCATTGCGTTCGATCGGTCGGGCGAATTTCCCATTCAGCTCAAGTTCAAGGCCGCAGTTAGCCAAACCAATGGTTGGAACTCAGTCGATTTCCGCGTTGCACCGAGTGCATTGCAACCGATCGCTCTCGAAGGATTGATCGCCGATACTCAGTTCGAGTTTCCCGGGGCGGCTCGGCCCGAACGCGCTGGCAGCCAATTCGTGGGTTACCTTCCGGCGGACGGCGCGGTGAAACTTTCCTGGAAAGAAGCTCGGCGCGAAGCCGAGGGCAAACTGTTCTACGCGGCCGAAATGCTTTCTCAGATCGGCGTCAGTCCCGGGCTCATGCGGCAAATGGCGTTGCTTGATTTCAAAGTCATGCAAGGCGAGTTGAACCGCGTCGCCTTGTTGTTGCGCGGCGCCGGCGAAGTCACACGTGTCCAAGGCGCTCATGTGCTCGCATGGAATGTTGAACCTATTGCGAACTCTGCTGGCCGGCGCCTCGTCATTCAGTTTAATCAACCCCAGAAAGATCAGTTCGCGCTCCAAGTTCAAATGCAGACATCCATCGGGGCGCTTCCCCAAGCCGTCGATGCCATGCAACTACGGCCTGAAGGCGCGACCCGTTTAGCTGGTTATGTTCGGATACTCAACGAAGGTGCGGTGCGCCTCGAAGTTGTCCAAGCCGCCGGACTTTCTCAGATTTCTCCCGAACAATTTCCGGAAACGGACGTCACGAGAACGCTCTTTGCGACTGGCGGCAGCCAGCGGTTTGCTTATCGCTTTTCTGGCGGCGAATTCTCCCTGCGAATTCAAGCGGACCAAATCTTGCCTGAACTCAGCGTCTCCGAAGTGCTCGCATATCATCACGCCGAGAACGAACTCGCCATCGACGCGGAGTTTGAATTGGACATCCGCGAAGCGCCCATGCGGGAGTTGCTGATGCGCGTCCCAAAAGGATATGCCATCGCGCGCCTGAACGCGTCCGGCCTGAGCGATTATTTTCTGCGCGAGCCGGAGGGCGATCCAGACGCCGAACTGCGTCTGGTGTATGGCCAACCTGTTTCCGGCCGGCAAATCGTTCAGCTCCGCGTCGAACGCCATCAAGCGCTGGGCCAAACTAATTGGGTGTTGCCACGGATCGAGATTTCCCGAGCGAAATCGGTGCGTGGCCATTTGGGCGTCTCGGCGGATGCGGGTTTCCGCATCACACCCGACAGGACCCAAGCATTGACCGAGATCGCAACGGCGTTCTTTCCGCGCAAGGTCGCTGGCATTCAGTTGGCATTTCGACTCAGCGAACCGGCTTGGCAGGCAACGTTGCGCGTGGAGCGTTTGCCGCAGACGGTGCAAGCGGATGCTTTCCATCTTTTTTCCATCGGCGAAGGCATCGCTTACGGCAGCAGCGTGATGCACTATCTGGTTTCAGGCGCGCCGATATCAACGCTGAGGATCGAGCTCTCGAACGAATACTTCAACGTCGAGTTTATCGGCAAAGACATTCGCAATTGGCAAAGAGCGACCAATGGCTACGTCGTGCAATTGCACTCGCCCGTGTCCGGCGCTTATACGCTGCTCGCAACCTATGAGCGGCCGTTTCGAGCGCAAGGCGAAACGCTCGCATTTACCGGAGCGCGCCCGCTCGACGCGCAATCGGAACAAGGCCACACGCTGGTGATTAGCGCGTATCAATTTCAGGTCAATCCGGTGGATGTGTCGCCAGGATTGTTGCCGCTCGAAACTGGTGAAGTGCCTCCGGAATATCGACTCTTCTTCGATGCGCCAGTTCTCGCGGCTTATCGTTACACATCGCGGCCATTCAATTTGCGGCTCGCGCTCAACCCGCTGGTCCAGGGCGATTCTCTCAGCCAAGTCGTTGACCGGGCGTCGCTGTTGACACGAATTTCGAAAGAAGGACAAGTCCTGACGGACGCGCATTATTTCGTCAAGAATCGCGGCAATTCACATTTCCGAGTGACGCTCCCGGCTGGAACGCAATTGTGGTCCGCAACAGTGAACGGCGCTCCGGTCGTGCCGGTCCTGGATGGACAAGCGAACATGATTCCCTTGCCGCAGCGAGCGGATCCCAACGCGGTCCTGGCCGTGGACGTTAAGTTGGCTTCGCGGTCAACAACCCCCAAACGGGTGGCCATCGCCACACCAATCGTCGCCGCACCCGTGATGCTCGCAGAATGGAAACTTGCGCCAGACGCAGGACAACGTTTGATCTATCGCCGGGGTTCACTGACGCCTGTGGATGGTGTCGCCGATATTTCTGGCTTCGCCCAGTTGAACAAAGCATTCAGCGGTCTGGACGCTGCGCAAGCTCTGGTTTCGCTGATTGCTGCGCTGTTATTAGTTGGGATTGCGCTTGTGGTTTGGCGATGGACGGTGCGTGAAGGCGTTTACAGATACAGCGCGCGCCATCTGTTCGGGACGGTCCTGGGTCTGATAGCCGTGGCTATGGCGATCGCAGCACTGATCAGCCTTGGTGACTTGGCCGCGCAGCAGAACGTCGCTGTTTCGCGCGAGGTAACGTTTCTAGCGCCAGTACAACAAGCCGGCACTGGGCTTAACGTCGAAGTAGCAAACATCAAAGCTGAAGCCACGGTGTTCAGTTTCCTTGGCTACGCATGGCCGGCATTGCTTGCGCTGGTGGTCTGGGTTTATGGATGGATCACGAATCGCATGTGGTTCACGGCGGTCGGATGGCTGTTCGGATGGACGCTTGTGGCCTGGGCGGGACTGCGGGCACCCGGCGGAGCGCCGAGTTTCATCGTAATTATTCTCCTCTTCTTACTGCTCCACACTTTGATTCCGGCTCTGCGCCGGCTTTGGCAACTGCCAAGAAAACCAAAGTCCGCGGCGCTGACTCCGCCGGACAGCGGCCCGGCGCCGGCTGTGGCATCGCTGCTCATTGGAACCCTGCTGTCACTGTGGTCTGAATCCGCGCCGCCGGTCATTGCGCATTCGAGCGCGCCTCGTAACGCAGAGTTTCACTCTGCTGTATCGCCGACTTTCAGTCGGCAGAACGCTCGATCTCGCGGGAATGTCTCGGCTCTCGGACTCGCTGCAGACTACAAGTCTGCGATACAGCAGAGTGGAACTCTGCGTTACGATGGCACGCTGCTGGTTGCTCAGGCGCAGACGGCCAATCCGCAAGCCAATCCAGTTCCCGCCGCCCTTTACACCCCTACTCCATTTCCCAGAGCGCCGGCGCTGGCCGAATCGGTCGCGCAGGAAATTCGCGTCGAAGAAAGGTTCGCGCTCGGCACGGCCAAGATCCATTGGACGGCCGAGAAAAACCAGACGCTTCCTCTCCTGTTCGAGCCGGCCGTATTGACGAGCGTTGTTTATCCGACGAACGCACTCAGACTGATTCAGGCTCCGGCCAACGGCAGGCGTGCGCATCAGTTGCTAGCTTTGGAAACCGGCGCGTTCGATGTCGAATTGCGATACCAAATCCACGTGACGGCCAAGCTTAGCGAAAGCGGCTTCGTTCTCCCCACGCAACATGGGTTGATCAATCCGCTTCGGTTGACCCTCGCCAATCTTGATGTGGACGTATTCTCAGCGCAGGCCGCTTCCATCGAACGCACGACTTCCAACAGCAACACCATGGCGAACCTCGTCCTCGCGCCCGTGAACGACGCCTGGATCAACTGGCGCCCGCGCAGCCGTGATGTGAAGCGGGAAAGAGCGGTCTTCTATGCTGAAATCTCTCAACTTTACGTCCCGACTGCGGGTGTAATTGAAGGTGCGCATCACGCCGTCATTCGCCCGGCCCAGGGAGAACTTACGGAGCTTGTCTTTAACGTCCCAACCGGCGCGACGATCACGGATGTCAGCGCAATCGATCCTACACCCGGGACCGATGCCGCCACCAACCAACCACTGCCACCAAAATCGATCGCGTCGCTCTGGCGTTTCGATCCCGACACGCGCAGGCTCCGCGTGAATTTGAACCCGGCGCAGTCGCGTCCTTTCACGCTGCTGATCCGCTCACAAGTTCCTACCGGCCCATTGCCCTTTGAACAATCGATTGGACTTCTTTCTATCGAGCAGGCGGCGGGGCAGATCGGTTTGCTTGGTATTGCGACGGGCCGCGAAGTTCAACTCGATTCCGTGAACGCAGGCAATCTCTCCCCGATCAATCTCGAAGATTATCCCGTTAGCGCACCGCAAATGCTCCAGGCGCAGATTCCTGAGCTGACCGTCCGCCGCGCGTTTCGATACACGGAGACTGGAGCTACGGTTTCGGTCCGAGCCTCTCCAGTCGAGCCGGACGTGCGCGTCGAAACACAGGACACCGTATCATTGGGCGAAGACCGGACAGTTCTTGCGTCGAACCTGTCGGTCGATATTACGCGCGCGGGCATTTTCCGCCTGAGTTTTGTGTTGCCCGGCGCGCTCGATGTGGAGTCGATCAGTGGCCAAGCGTTGAGCCATTGGACCGAGTTGCGCGCTGATGCTGGACGGATTATCACGCTGCACTTGCGCGGCAAGACGGCCGGGCCGCAACAGTTCGCCATCAGTTTGTCGGGAGCCGGTGTTAAGACCACGAACAATTGGGCCGTTCCACAGCTCGTTTTGCGCGAAGCCAGCAAGCAGCGCGGAACTCTCTTGATTGTGCCGGACCAAGGCATGCGGCTGCAACCGGGCACGCGCAATGGCGTGACACAGCTGGACCCGCAAAAGACAGGCATCCAGCAGAAGGGCGTGCTCGCCTTCCGCATTCTGCAGGTTCCGTGGAATCTGGCGCTGGACATCGAACAAGTCGATCCGTGGATTCAGGTGACGAGCCTGCAACATGCAACTGTCAGTGAAGCCCTGGTAAACGTTGGGGCAAACTTGCAATACCAGATCGAGAACACGGGCTTGAAAGCGTTCCGCGTTTTCTTGCCGACCAATGCCGGAAGCGTCCGTTTTCAAGGCGACCAAGTTTCCGGTTTCCTCCCAATTGCAGGCGGGGTGACGAATAATTTGCAAGCGTGGGAAATCAAGCTGCATCGGCGTGTGATTGGTCGATACTTGTTGCAAGTCACTTATCAGACTGCCGTCGCAGACACCGCGACCGAGACCGTTCTGCGTGGCGTCCAAACGGCGGACGTGAACCTGCAACGCGGCTTCGTCACAGTGCAAGCCCGAGGCCGTCAACAAGTCCGCATCGATGCGCTGCCGGCTTCGCTGCAAACGACCGAGTGGCAAAGCATTCCCCGCGCGCTGCAGCAGGACTTGTCAGCAGTCTCGGCCAATTTCGCGTTTCGTCTCGTTGAACCGTCGTTTCAATTGCCATTGAAACTGGACCGCCACGAAGCCGCGAAGCTTTTGCCCGCTCGCGTCAACAATGTCACGCTGACCTCCGTCATTTCCGATGATGGTGTTATGCTCACGCAAGCGCGTCTCGAGATGTTGCCAGGCGACAAACGTTTGCTTTATCTCACGTTACCAGCAGACGCGCGTTTTTGGTTTGCGTTCGTGAATCAAAGCGGCGTTTGGCCGTGGCGCGAAGGGGACCGCATTTTGGTTCCGCTCGAACCGCAAGCGCGCTCCGGGAAAGCGATCCCAGTGGAAATATTTTACAGCAGCAAGATTGGTTCATCTCGCAGGCGCTCGCTCGATCTTGACCTGCTCGCCCCGAAATTTGATTTGCCGCTGGAGGACATCACATGGCGGGTCTATCTCAGTGAGAAATGGCGCGTCAAAGATTGGGCGGGGACCCTGCAGTTGCAACAGGACCAAATGGCGCCTCGGAGCGCCGCGGTTGATTTGCAGACTTATCTTCAAAATGAGGCTGCTCTGCAACGCGGCAAAACGAAAGAAGCCGAGGAACTCCTGGCTATGGGCAATACGCTGCTCGAACGCGGCGACCCGCAGCAGGCGCGACGCGCATTCCAGGCCGCCTACGGCTTGAGCCAGCATGACAACGCGTTCAATGAAGATGCTCGCGTTCAATTGCACAATCTGAAGCTGCAACAGGCTTTGGTCGGGCTGAACGTCCGCCAAGCGGCAGTAGCTGGTGACACCACGGCACTGGGCGCAAGGGTGCGTGACCTGCGGAGTCGCGAAGGAGTTACCTACACCCAACAGGACGCGAAGGAGATTATCGATCGCAACACCGCGGATGAAAACGCCGCTTTCATGCGCTTGGCCGAACGACTCATTCAGCAGCAGGATGCCGCCGTCAGCAGTCCCGTTGCGATGCGCGCGTCTATTCCCGAACAAGGCCGGCTCCTCACCTTCAAGCGTGCCGTGCTCGTGGATCCATGGGCGGACTTGAGGATTGAACTGGAGGCGGTCGCGGCAAGGACCGCTTCCTGGCGGCTGCGCCTGTCGATCCTCATCGGCGTGTTTGTTGTACTGGCTGCATTCGGCGCCGCGAGCCGCGCCTTCCGCAAGGCAAGTTAGTGAGCTCCGTAGGGCGACGCTTACCTTCTCGGCATTTGGCTGAAATTGACGTGTCGCTTGTATTGGACAGAGCAAGTGGATAACTTTGCTCCGTGCTTACACGACGGTCCAACAATCGACCATTGACTCGAGGCGTCTGTTGGCTGCTGCTCGCGTGCTTCGTTGGGGCTTGCAACGGCATCGGAGCCGCTGAGGTTTCGTTCCGGAACGATGTCATGGCGGTGCTTTCGAAAGCCGGTTGCAACGCCGGCACATGTCATGGCAACAAGAACGGCAAGGGCGGATTCAAACTTTCCCTCCGCGGGCAGGATCCAGACGCGGATCACCAAACGCTAACACGCGAGTTGTTTGGTCGCCGCGCCAACCTGCTCGATCCGGAACAAAGTCTTATTCTGTTGAAGCCGACCACAGAGTTGGCTCATGAGGGCGGCTTGCGTTTTCGAAAAGATTCAGAGCTCTATCAAGCGCTTCGAAATTGGATCGCTGAAGGCATGCGGGACGACGTGAGTTCGTCGCCCAAACTGCAGGGTATCGCGGTGGCGCCGGGCGAGCGAAACTTGATCGATCCCGATGATCGATTCCAACTGCAAGTCCAGGCGAAGTTTTCCGACGGCTCGGTTCGAGACATAACCAACTTCGCAGTTTATGAAGCCTCGAACCCGTTCGCGAAAGTGAGCGCGACGGGCGAAGTGCAACGCGCAGGCCTGGGCGAGACCACAATTCTGGTTCGCTACTTGCATTGTCAGGAACCGGTTCGAGTCGCATTTATCCCAGCCCGACCGGGATTCACGTGGATGGACACGCCGCGCCAGAATTACATCGACGACCATATCTTTGTGAAGCTTCGGACGCTGCGAATGAATCCTTCGGAATTAGCTTCGGATGAAGTGTTCATGCGACGAGCGTATCTCGATTTGCTTGGCATTCTGCCAACGGCCGATGAAGCGCGCGCGTTCGTTGTGCCAGCTATTCGTAGCAGCCGACGCCAGGAGGCTCAGCCTTCGAGCACCAACGCGGCGCCGGATCAGAGCTTCCTCACGTCGGCTGCTATGGAGAGTTTGGTCTTCGGCAAACGAGAGCGGCTTATTGACCAGTTGCTTGATCGACCGGAGTTTGCCGACTTCTGGGCGCTCAAGTGGGCTGACCTGTTGCGAGTCGAAGCCCATTCGCTCGACCAGAAAGGCGTTCAGATTTTTCATCACTGGATTCGCCAAAGTGTCGCCGAAAACAAGCCGCTCGATCAATTCGTTCGCGAACTTATTAGCGCACGCGGCAGCACGTACCAGAATCCCGCCGCCAACTATTACCGTCCCAATCGCGATCCCGCCTCGCGAGCGAAGGCGACGGCCCAGGTGTTTCTCGGTGCGCGCCTGCAATGCGCCGAGTGCCACAATCATCCATCCGACCGCTGGACTCAGGACGATTACTACGATTGGGCTGCCGCCTTCGGGCGGGTTGGCTATAAGATTATCGAGAACAAGCGTGAGATTGGCAGCGACAAACACGAATGGAACGGCGAACAAATCGTCTTCGCGCCGCGCTCAGGTTCCCTAAAGAACCCCCGCACCAGCAAGGACGCTCAACCTCGCTTCCTCGGCGCCACCGCCGACCAGCGAGGACTAACTTCACAGATCACGGATCACGGATCACGGATCACGCATCACGAACCCGACCGCCTCGAAGTCCTGGCCGAGTGGCTTACGAGCACCAACAACACCCTGTTCGCCCGCGTTCAGGTCAACCGCATCTGGTTTCATTTGATGGGCCGAGGCCTGGTCGATCCGCCCGACGATTTTCGAGCCACAAATCCTGCGTCGCATCCCGCATTGCTCGACGCGCTGGCCAAAGACTTCGTCGAGCATAATCATGATGTTCGCCACATCATTCGGCTGATCATGAATTCGCGCGTCTATCAATTGTCTTTCGAACCGAACAACACGAACGGCGCCGATGACATCAATTTCTCACGAACGCTTACCCGCCGCTTGGGCGCAGAACAACTGCTGGATTGCCAAAGCCAAGTAACAGGCGTCCCGCTCCGATTTGCGAGCTATCCCGTTGGAATGCGCGCCGCGCAATTACCCGGCGTGCGTCCCGAGAGCAAAGGCAAGCGGCGATCCAATCAACTCGATCAATTCTTGGAAATGTTCGGAAAACCCCCGCGGCTGTTGACAACCGACACCGAACGGTCCTGCGAATGCAATATGAGCCAGGCCTTTCAAATGATCAGTGGTTCAGCCATCAACGGATTGCTGGCGGAAAAGGAGAATCGTGTCAGCCGCCTCCTGGCTGCTGATAAGTCAAACGGCGAAATCCTGGAGGAATTTTTTTGGACAGCCCTCACTCGCCCGCCCATGCCCGAAGAACGAGAGGGCCTTTTGGCAGCGCTCGAGGCAACGAAGGATCGCCGAGCGGAGTTCGAAGATATTTTGTGGGGCTTGCTCAATTCAAAAGACTTTGTCTTTCGTAGATGAATTCAAACGCCAACGCAGCTGTTTCACGACGGACAGGTGCTGCAATCGAAGTCTCCAACATTGTCACAGCCGAGGGGTTGGCAGGGCGCGCAACAAAACTAAACTTTCCGTGGCACAAGCAGATGAAGGAGTCAGCCGGGATCAAATTCCGTCGAGTTTTTCAATTCAATCAAACCCGCCAATTAGAGACTTCAATTTGAGCTTTGTTGAACTGGGTTGGTGATGATAATGTTTCGATGCTAAGTTTGCCTGCGCGTTTAAACGCGCAGCTACCGACGACTGAACCGAGGCTGAGATGAATTCGATGACACATTCCTTCGCTTGTCCAGCTTTTCACGCGATGTCGCGGCGTCACGCGCTGAAGGTCGGCGGTCTTGGGCTTCTGGGATTGAGTTTGCCCAAACTTTTGCAAGCCGAGGCGAACAATTCCAAGCCAACCCTCAAAGCGCGCACGAAGTCGGTAATCTTCCTCTATCAATTCGGCGGGCCGAGTCATATCGACATGTTCGATATGAAGCCGGAGGCGCCGGAGGGCATTCGTGGATTGCACAAACCGGTCGCCACGAATGCCGATGGCATTGCGATTAGCGAGCATTTGCCGCGTCTGGCGAAGGTAACGGATAAGGTCACGCTGATTCGTTCGGTTCATCATCACATGAAGAACCACAACCCGGCGTCGTACTATGCACTCACGGGACATGCGCCGCCAGTGGATGATATCACGTTGCGGGATTCTCCAGACCTTTTTCCGGCGTTGGGATCGGTAGTGGATCGCTTAGCACCTGTCGTCGGAGCGATTCCGACTTCCGTCGCATTGCCGTGGGTTATTGGGGACGGCACCGTAACGCCGGGTCAGGCGGCGAGCTTTCTCGGCAAGGTGCATGACCCGTTGCTTATCACGCGCGACCCGAACAAACCGGATTTCAAACTGCCCGAACTAAGCTTGCCCGCGAATATTTCTTACGAGCGGCTCATGCATCGGCGGTCGATCCAGAAAATCATTGATAGCCAGTCGCGCTTGCTGAGTCATTCGGCGCAGGCGCGCGGCCTGGATGCCTATTACGAGAAGGCGCTGGCCATGCTCGATTCACCCAAACTGCGCGAGGCGTTTAATCTTTCGGCAGAATCGGACGCAGTTCGCGACAGCTACGGACGAACGCCCTACGGACAGAGTTGTTTGCTCGCTCGTCGGCTGGTAGAAGCCGGCACAAAGTTCGTCACGGTTTACTTTTCGCCAAACATCGGAGGCGATGTGGGCAGTGGCTGGGATACGCATGGGAATAACGGAAAGAAGATGTTTCCGATCATGGAGAAGTATCATCTCCCGATGACAGATCAAACGTTGCCGACGTTGCTTGAGGAACTCGACCAGCGCGGATTGCTCGATACAACGCTGGTGGTGTGGACTGGCGAGTTTGGGCGCACGCCGAAGATCAACGAAAAGGCCAGCCGCGATCATTGGCCCGATTGTTATACGGTGTTGCTGGCGGGCGGCGGAGTGAAGCGAGGATTCGTTTTCGGCGAGTCGGACAAAACGGCTTCGCTTCCAACGAAGGATCCGGTTCGTCCGGAAGATTTAGCGGCGACAATTTATTATCTTCTGGGGATCGACCCGCACACCGAAGTTTATGCTGTCGGGCAGCGACCTGTCATGATCGCGGAGGGCAATCCGATTGGTGGTATTGTGGCCTAGCGCTGCCCAACATTATTGACCTCTACTCGAAAGTGTGTTCGTTACTTGCTATCGCCAACCAGTGACTGTCGCAATTCAACAGGTTTGGTGCGTTAGTTTGTTACTCGCTTTGCTTTATGGAGTCGCGGTAACATCTGACAGTCAAGGGCAGGCTCCAAACTTCGGCCTGCCGCAGGAACTCGGTCAGCGTGTTAACGGATTTCAAGACGATTTTGATTCCCCTAATCGAAATCCTGATTGGAAGGCTTATGGATCTGGGGGAGATCGTTACGAACAAAGTGATGGACTGCTTCGCGTCTCAGCACAGAATGGCGATCCAAATCATCTTCCAAATAACTTCTAAGCAGCCTGTTCTATTTCAATGAGTTGGTATCCGAGTTTTTTGGCTTCACGCGTCAAGTAACCAAGCCGGTGAGCTTCGGCCTGAGCGACGTACTTGTCCATGTCCAACGCGACGAACTCGACCTGGTATTTGAGCATGTGATAGATGCTGCAGCCCAGTTTTCGAGCGGTGGCCGTCACCGCCTTTGGTCCGCCTTTGCGGGCTTTGATGCGTCGGTAGAACAGACCGAGCCAAGTGTCGGTGCGCCCCACCGCCACCGCTGCCAGGCCCAGAATCATGGCGGCGCGATTAACGACTTTGCGGGTCCGCCGGCTCATGGATCGGCTCGAGCTTTTCCATGTCCACGACCCACGCTCCAGCTTTGGCTTTCTGACGGGATTGCTGCTTCAGTTTGAGAGCGTTCTTGGCGTTGCGACGAGACGCGCGGGAACTGGGGGCCATTTTCATAGGCTTTGAGTGTTGTGATTACGATTAAGAGGACGCCAGCGCCGCCGGCCTTCGGGCCAAGAGCTTACAAATCTTCCAAACGGGATCAGCGTCTGCATTAGCCTCTGAAACAAGCTTGGCCCGGCGATCACTTGAAACAAACGCAGTCATGCGGTCACTCTGCAGCGTAAACGCTGCGCTCCTGCCACGATCAATTGTACAAAGTGAAGGGCATCGCTGCTGCGATGCCCTTCAGGTTCAAACGAACTCAGGAGGTGAACTATTGGCTGCGGATACGATAGAAGCCTCGGCCGCGGGCTCGGCGAGTCGCGTCATTATCCGTGAACGACGAACTCGCGCCCGTGGCCGTCACAGGATTGCCGACCGGTTGCCAGGCGCCCGTGGCGACGTTTTCCCGGTACTCGACTTGATAACGCCGGCCGGAGATTGAATCGAAGGTGATCGTAATGCCGCTCGCATCAGCCTTGACGCTTGAGACCTTAGCAGCAACCGGAACGTCGCCCAGTCTTATTAATTCCAGCGTCAGTCCGTCGAGGATTGCATTTGGATCGGTCAAATCCTCGCGGGTCCGTCCCATTGTGGTTAACACAATGGTCATGCGGTCGCGTTGGGTCACCACTTCGGCGGAGATAGCAGCTGCTGCCGCTGTATTGTTCACCCCGCCTTGAATCTCAGGCGGAGAGAAGTCGGCCGCGAGAGTTTCGCCATCGACATAAACATTGAACCCACGATTGGCGCAGCACTGTTCGTAGAACATCAATTGCAGTTTATAGGTGCTGCCAGGCACGATGTTCGCGAGCTCGACTCTCATGGTTGGGCCATAGCGGATCGATTGATTCACCTTTTCGATGACGTTATCAGCCGCCGTATCGCCGAACGCCGGATTAGACCAGTTGGGAATATTGCTCGGCGCTGTGACGGTAACGCCCGCCGCATTATCAGCCGTGAAATCGGCGTCACCGGCTTTGCCAGCCACGCCGGCGCTGCTGACATTAACCGCGTAGACGAAGTTGCCTTGGAGGTCCAAACCTTCGCCCGGATCGCCGCCACTAATGGGCTTAATCTCGATGTTGCTAAACTTGGTCGCGGCTTCGGCCTTGATTGGGTTACCGCCAAAGTTTACCTCTTTGCCGTCGCTGGATCCGTCGCCATCCGTATCCGCTTTGAATGGATCTGTCTTGTGAGTGAGCACTTCCGCGCCGTCCGCCAAGCCATCGCCATCGGTATCGGCCTTCAGAGGATCTGATTTATAGATATTAATTTCGGCTCCATCGCTGAGAAGGTCTTTATCGGTGTCAGCACTTACAGGGTCGGTCTTGGTCGTGTTCACTTCCTGACCGTCGTTGAGACCGTCGCCATCAGTATCAGCCACGCTCGGGTCGGAACCGGCGGTGAACTCCAAGGAGCTCCTTAGACCGTCATTGTCGGGATCACCAGTTCCGTTTTGGGTCAGGTTGCCGAAGTTCTCCATTTCCCAGGCATCCCACAAACCATCATTATCCGAGTCAACCGCGGGCGAAACCCGTTCGAGCGTCGCGCCATTGATAATTGCGTTGCGATCTGGCATGGCGGGATTTCTGACTGGGCGGCCGTCCAGAACAACTACGGCCTCGGTGCTGGTCGCGATGAAGCTGTGAGTGATCACGACTCCGTTGGTTCGTGGCGTTGCATTGCCCGGCCCAACAAAGCCGCCCTGCCATTGGAACGGAGCGAAATCGCGGGCGACCAGTTTTCCATTGATGGTGACATTGAAGCCGCGAGCCCAGAGACGTTCGCCGAACAGAAGCTGCAGCTTGTAAGCCGCGCCCACTTGCAGCTTCGAGAAGGTAGCGGTGACATCGGCGGTGGTGGCATTGCCGGCGTCGCTCCAGCGGATGCTGCCCATCACGGAACTCAACACCTCCTGTTCAGGAGTGCTGCCATAGTTAACACCCTGGTTCCAGTTGTTCGCAACCTGAGATGCGAGAACGGTAAATCCGTCCACTGAGTCCGAGGTAAACAACGCATTTCCGATTTGTCCACCCGGTTGTTCGTTGCCGAAGCTGATGGCGTAAGGAAATGTCCCAGCGAAATCGAGACCTTGTCCCGCTCCCGGCCCTGTGAACACGCTCGCAACCGTTTTGGATGGTTTAGTCGAAGCAACCAATGGATCAGTCAAGAAATGAATTTCGTGATAATCGCTCAGACCATCGCCGTCTGTGTCGGCTTTGGCGGGGTTGGTTTTGTGTATGTTGATCTCTGCTGCGTCGCTCAATAGATCACCATCGCCGTCGGACTTGAGCGGATCCGACTTGTGCACCGTGACTTCGTCAAAATCGGAGAGCCCATCATTGTCTGTATCGGCCCGGCCTGGGTTGGTCTTATGGGTTTTGACCTCGAGGCCGTCATTGAGGCCGTCTTTGTCCGTATCAGCGAGCGTGGGATTTGTGCCGGCCGTAAGTTCTTCCGCATTAGTCAGTCCGTCGCCATCCGGATCGCCGCCGGCGATGGCGGTGAGATTATTGAAATAAAGTTGCTCCCAAGCATCAGACAAGCCGTCATTATCCGAATCTCCAGGAGCTGAAACTTCCTCGACGGTAATCGCATTAAAGATGGCGTTGTGATCTGGGTAATCGCTGCTGGCTGAGCGGCCATCGAGGCGCAGCACCAAGGTCGGAGCAGTCGCGGTCAATTCGTGAGTAATCAATGCTGTCTGCGTGCCATTAGCAATGCCACCATGCTGAACACCGGGATTAAAATCCTTTACAGCGAGCACGTCATTGAAGAAGACGTCGAAACCACGGTTGCAACATTGTTCGCCAAAGATCAGTTGCACTTTGTATTTCCCACCCACTTTGATTTTTTGCAGTGTCAGGATGACCTGAGGCGTATTCGCATCGCCCGCGGCGCTCCACCGAATACTGCGCGTGGCCAACTCGAGATTGTCATCGTTGACCGAATCACCGTAATCGAGATTGTACCAATTCAGAATCCTGTTCCCAGCGACCAAGTTGGCGCCTGGAACCTCGCTGTTGATGAGGCCCTTGAATATGACGCCGCGCACGGGAACCGCCAAGGTGACGTCGGCGCCGATCGCGAGCGCATAAATAATGTTTCCTTCCAGGTCCAACCCCTCACCAGCATCACCACCGGTGACGACGCCGAGTGAAGTTGTTTGGGCATTGCTGATGACTGGATCGGCGGCATGGACGCTCGTGAGGGCGAGCAACGCCGATAGTGCGAATGAGAGAATATTAGGGAGTGAACGTGTTTTCATAAACTAGCCTGGTGTTCCGTTACAATACCGAGTCGTTCCGATAACGGTTCTTGTCTGCCGGGATTATGCGACGCATTTCGTCACAGACCACGCCAATAGTCAATATGTTTGTCACGGAAACGCTGCCAAAACTAGGTCCTGTATCCAAATCGTCGCAAACCATTCGCCAGATTCGCACATGTTTGCTGTTCCAAGAATTCAATTGCGCGAAGGGCGTGTGACGATGTCGTTCCTGGTGAAACTTGTTTCAACCAAATAAATCTATTGCCGAACGCGCCTGGTTGATTTACACGAAAGCTCCAATCAACCATCCACGGAACGTTCATGAATTCCCCATCCAAACCGCGTGCGGCCTTCACGCTCATCGAACTCTTGGTCGTTATTGCGATCATCGCAATTTTGGCCGGCATGCTTTTGCCGGCGCTCTCCCGGGCCAAGTCCAAAGCACAACAGACCAAGTGGCTGAGCAATAACCAACAAATCGGCATTGCCTTGGCGCTGTATGCCGACGACTTCAATGATACTTTGCCCGTTTGCCGGGATTGGGCATCGTTGGGTGGGAAAAGTGGTCGTTACGATCTCTTTGTGGATATGACCAATAAGCCACTTTATCGCTATCAGGGAACGCCGGAGGTATTTCGTTGTCCGGCTGACAAAGGGGATTCGCAAGGAATGCGTTGGGTCAACATCAACTCCACGAACTGTTACGTGCAATATGGAACGAGCTATTTGATGGAATGGTCGTTCGACGCAATGCGCGTCAAACGTGTCTTTGGCAACGTTAACTTTTCACCCAACGATTATTCGGGACGATCCATGAACACCACAGAGATCGCCGTCAGTCCCGCGAACAAAATCATTCTGGGCGATTGGATTTGGCACATGAACCGCGGTTGGACAAGTCCTCGCAGCATCTGGCACAACTACAAAGGGAAAAGCTTGGTTGTTATGTTATTTGGCGACGGCCACGCGCAGGGCTATCGATTTCCTACGTTACCAGAGACTGATCCATTTTGGGCGGCGCCACCAAACCGAACCATTCCCTTCTCACGGCTGCCCTATTGCCAGCACGACCCGGAAGCCAACGTAACCCGTTTCACCTTCCGGATTGTATCCGCGAGTTGCGGAGCGGCATTGCGGCGGTTCGCAACCCCAGCTTCCCCCTCGATAAACGCGATATGAACCTGTGGCGGGCCCTTGTGGATCGACGGCCGATCCGCCTGGATATGGGCCGTACCAATCCTGGCACCATTCCCAAAGCCCCCCGTGCATGTCATATAAGCCCCATGGATTGGGCAGTTTCTCACCCACGGCATGTGTAGTGTGGCTGCTGTTATCTTCGTACCACGCGTAATTGGCTAACATCTTGTAATCCAGATCGTCGCCATAGCTGAACCGCGTCGTGGTCGACGCTCGACACGCATATTCCCATTCGGCTTCTGTGGGCAGCCGATAAACGCAGTTCTGTGGTATGACTCTGGCCGCTCGCTCGCGTTTGGTCAGTTGAGCGGAGTAATTGGCCGCGTCTTGCCAGTCCACTGTTTCCACGGGCCTCTTGACATCGCCCGTAAAAACGCTGGGATAAGTGCCAATCACCCACTGATAATCCTGCTGGGTAACTTTGTATTTGGCCATATAGAAACCCTTTGACAGCGTCACCGCGGTTTGCGGACCTTCATCCTCAGCACGTCCGACTTCGTTCGCAGGGCTGCCCATTTGATAGGCGCCAGGTGGAATGAATATCATTTCCGGCCGCGCTTGCCGGACGGCTCGGTAAAATCGCCGCGAGGCGTTGGACGAACTTAAATCGACCCAGGTGTGAGTTCTGGAAGGCAACTGAAGGAAGTCAAGGCAGCGCCAAGCGTTCGTTTTGGAAAGGTCCGTCACATATTCGATCGAGTAAACAGCGCCCGGCTCTCCTGTGATTGTCAGCCGCCCAGGCAAATCGATCTTGAGCGACGCGGGCGTTTGCGCCGATACCGCCAAGTCCCCAAAAAAACAAAGAGAAATTAGAACGAAGTTCGGTAATCGCGTTTTCATGATGCTTCAGGCTTGCTAATCAAAACAGCCCACATTGGAAGGCTGCTTCGCGCTCCTGCTTGGGATTAACAGAGGGAAACGAAGATAACGAAGAAAAGGTAGCTCGGTTCATCTTTGTTTCCTTCGTTGCCTTCTGTTCCAATCTTCTATGCTCCAATTTTATGGCCCGGTTCGGAACCATCGTCCTGCTTAGGATTCGGTCTCGTGGGTAAAGACACGGAGCATCACACCTAGAATGGCTGGCGCCGACAAGTTCAAAAATACTGTGGACTCCTTCGCCCCAGGTGAGCAATCTGACTGCTCGTGCGCTTCGGCTTGGTGTCAGCAATAATGCCCCATCTCGTTGGGCTTAGCTGGTCTATTGGTCTCGGTGCTCTGTTGCTCGGCGGCCATTCGACAGCTTCGGGTGCGCCCGGGCTTTCCATTCTGGCTTCTTCGAACCGCACCGCTCAGCTGATAGTGTCCGGAACCGGTGGGGTCGCTTATGGCATTTCGTCCACCGAAGACTTCCAGCGCTGGACCACATGGCCCGTCCAAATTGCCGACACGAACGGCCGGACGACATTCGCTGTTCCATTATCCTCTCCTCAACTCTTCTTTCGGGCTTTTTCGGCTGCGGAAGCTAACGCTAAACCTGATCCTCCTGAGGTGGCGATCGGGGAGCGCCTCTTTGCTGAAACTCGTTTCGCCCAGTTCTTTTTCGCGCACTATGGCGGCGATGTGAACGCTCCGTTGGCGAACGGCGGTGACCCAGTCATGGAAAAGACGCTCACGGTCAATACGGCGGAACCAGGCGCATTCGCCGGACAATCGATGAATTGCCGCGCTTGTCACCTCGTGAATGAACACAGTTCGAGCGGTCTCGGGACCCGTGCTAACGCGGATTT
The DNA here is from genome assembly GCA_016871515.1 of Verrucomicrobiota bacterium. Taxonomy (GTDB): domain Bacteria; phylum Verrucomicrobiota; class Verrucomicrobiia; order Limisphaerales; family SIBE01; genus SIBE01. Next base: position 40,246 of record VHDE01000013.1, on the reverse strand, counting down.
CGCCATCCGTTCGCCGATTCCAGATCGCGGCGATGGCCGTCGTTTCACGGCGCGCAATTCGCCCGCTCTCGCCAACGCGTCCGTCGCCCGCCCAGGAGCGTTCTTCCTGCACTTCGATGGCGAATTCCCAAACGGAGAAGCCCTCGTTAAGGGAACATTGACCGGTCGCAACTTTGGTTGGTTGCCGGCCGAACACGCTCAGGCGGTGAGTCATATCGCCCGAGTCATCCGCGAAGATAATGGTCAGGACCCCCTCGGTCGAAAAACGGGCGGAGCCTACCGAACAGTCTTTGCCGGAACCGATCCAGCAATTCCCGGCGCCTTCAGATTGCCTGAACAGTTCAGGATTGATGTCTTCAAAGCCAGCAACGCCGGGATTCTCGAATCCGTTGCCAAGCTCGTCGACGCTTATCTCAAGTCGCTCGCTTTTGCCACCGACGACGCCGGAGAATACGTGGGCAGCCCTTACGACCTCTTCCTCAAGAAGAACTCCCTTCCGCGTCGCCCGCAAGCCGGCGAGGATGACAAGGCCTACAGTCGCCGTTTGTTGAGGCTTGTCGCAAACTTGAAATCCCCTGTATTTGTTACCGCAGACGACGGTTTATTCACAACCCACGCCCAAAAATTCGGCTTCGGACCAACCGAATTGCAGGGCTTCAAAATATTCCTCGCTGAGCCCGGCGACCCATCGTCTGTCCCGGGCAAGATTGGCAATTGCGTCGCCTGCCACGCCGCGCCGCATTTTACCGATTTCAGTTTTCACAACACCGGCGCAACGCAGTGGGAGTACGACTCGGTTCACGGTGAAGGAACGTTGGCGCAGATTCCCATCCCAAGTCTCTCGGAACGTTTGGCTGCGCCGAACGATTTCCTCCCGCCGACCGCAATGCATCCGAACGCAAACGGTCGATTTGCTTTCCAGCCGATCAAAGAGTCCCCGGGTTTCGCTGATCTCGGGTTGTGGAATGTGTACGCGAACCCGGATTTTCCGGCGTCGCAAGCGCCACTTAACGCGATGCTCTCCGCGCAGTTTGGGTCGAATGCCAGCGGTGATCTGCTGCCTAAAACCGTCGCTCTCTTCAAAACGCCCGGACTGCGTGATCTTGGCCATTCGGCGCCCTACCTGCACACCGGCCAATCATCGACCATTGAAGCCGTCATATTCTTTTATCGTTTTACTTCTGACCTCGCCCGCGAGCAAAGAGTTCGCAACGGCGATCCCGAAATGGCTCGAATCCATTTGGTCAAAGAAACGCTTGCGCCGCTTTCGGCGTTTCTGCGTTCCTTGAACGAAGACTATGAATGAACGCTTTGCCGAAGTGTGCCCGTCCTTGCGTGTCTAGGGCGTTTGTCTTCATCGCAGCGCAGACTTTCAGTCTGCTGCATGGCAGAATTGCATTCTGCGAATCGCCCGGCAGTTCGAGCGTCCTGGAAAGTGCGGGCGGCATCCCGATCGCCATTCTGCCATGCAGCAGACTGAAAGTCTGCGCTGCGACGTTGGGATATCGAAAGGCATTAAGTGTCAGTCGCGGAACTTTGCTCGTTTTTTGTTTCGCTTTAGTCGGCTGCCGCTCAGGCCCCTCGTTGAACAGTGGCCGAACCGTTGGCAGCTCCACGCCCGAGGAGAAAGCGCTCACGTTCTTGAGTCAGGAGGTCCCACTCTGGCATCACGAGAACAGATGCTTTTCCTGTCACAACAATGGCGACGCGGCGCGAGCGCTCTTTGTTGGCGGCCATCGGGCCTATCGAATAGCTGCCAGCACAACTGCCGATACGATCGAGTGGCTGACCAAACCGAATCGTTGGGATGACAACAAAGGTGACCCGCGCTTTAGCGACAAACATCTGGCGCGAATCCAATTCGCGGCGGCTCTGACAACGGCGATTGAAACTGGCCATATCAAAGATCGTCGTGTTCTGGTTCGCGCCGCTGATTTGGTGATCGAATCGCAAGCTGAAGACGGCGCTTGGCATGTGGGCAGCAGCGATTCTGTCGGTTCTCCAATCACGTACGGACCCTCGCTGGCCACGCACGTGGCGCTTCGGATTCTGCGAGCGGCCAAGTCGGATCACTTGCGAACCAGCATCGAAAAGGGCGAACGATGGCTGCGTCGCGCGCCCATCAATAGCATCCTCGATGCGGCCGCAATTCTTCTCGCGCTGGAAAACTCCTCGGATACGGAGGCCGTCCAGCAGCGCGATCAATGTCTCAGTTTGATTGCTCGCGGACAATCGGCGGACGGCGGTTGGGGGCCGTTTCCGACTGCGCCGCCCGAGACATTCGATACGGCAATAGTTCTCTTGGCGCTGGCACGCGTTCCTCCGAATCCAGCGAATGCAGAACAGATTCGTCGCGGCCGAAATTTTCTGCTCAAGTTGCAACAGAGTGATGGCAGTTGGCCCGAAACGACGCGGCCGCCCGGCGCCGAAAGCTATGCGCATCGCCTTTCCACGACAGGCTGGGCCACGCTGGCATTGCTCGAGACGAACAGGCCCTAAGCGCTTCTCAACTCAAGTGCGCATCTCAGTCTGACCATGCCTGGTGTAGGGAGCGTCCTTTCTAGCTGTGGCGGCGTCTCGTAAGAGCGCCGCATTCTTCCCGCCAAAGCTGGCGGCGCTCTTACGAGACGCCGCTACAACTGAACGGACGCGCCCATGCCTGGTGGTGACGACAGAAAAAAGCTCTTGCTTCCGCGCAGATTTGGTTTTTATTCCCCCTACTATGATTAGAAAACATCTCGTCAAATTGGTCACTTTGGGAACGCTTGCAATCGTGCCGGCCGGGGCAGCTGATGCCGACAAAAAACTGGCTGATGGCCTTTACGCGGAATTCGATACCGCCAAAGGCAAGATTCTCCTGCGATTGGAATATGAGAAAGCGCCTCTCACGGTTGCAAATTTTGTTGGCCTGGCTGCAGGAACGAAGCACTACGATACCACGCCAGGCAGCACATCGCCGAAATCCCAGACCAAACCATTCTACGACGGGCTGACCTTCCATCGTTGCATTCCGAATTTCATGATCCAAGGTGGTTGTCCTCAAGGCAGCGGGCGTGGCGGCCCCGGCTACAGGTTCAAAGACGAGTTCGATCCAAGTTTGAAGCATGATCGAGCTGGCATCCTTTCGATGGCCAACGCAGGTCCCGGCACAAACGGCAGCCAATTCTTCATCACGCATGGACCGACACCCCATTTGAATAACAAGCACAGCGTTTTCGGCCACGTTGTGGAAGGCCAGGACGTCGTGAACAAGATCGCCAACGGTGACGCTATCAAGACCATTAAGATTCTGAGGATCGGCGAGAAGGCCAAGGCTTTCAAAGGCGATCAGGCGCACTTCGAGACACTGTCGAAGTAAATCCTAAATCGAAGCACACAACATTGGCGCAGTCCACGGTTGGCAGGGCGAACGCGGCTCAGCGAGGCTGGCTTGCCGAAGTTCGGTCTTCACGGCCCTCCGAGGCGCTACTCGAAGCTAAGATGGGAAGTCGTTTTCCCTTCTCTGCTCTTCTCTGCTTGAATTTGGACCCCTTTGAGGCATAGACTCCCGACAATCCGCAAAGTTCTTTGGCGTGGTGAAAGGTGAAAACGTTCGGCGTCCAACGTGTCACTTGCGTACCTCAACGCGACCCGACCCAACGTTGAGACTTGGAGCCCGGCGCCGCACGTCGCTTTCAACTGCGCCACGACGCAATAACCAGGAGTTCTTATGACAACGAGCTTGCTGTTGGCCTCAGGTGTCGGCCTCACTTATCAAGGATCATCCCTCGAGCCTGTCACGCTATTCGGTGTTTTGGTGGGCGGAATTGTCGCGATGGCCGCCGCCGCGGTCACCGCCGAAGCCGCTGGCGCGAAACGACTCAAAGCGGGGAAAAAGAGCGACGAAGAAGGCAACCCAAAGGTCTTCACGCTCAGTCTTGGAGCGGAAACTGTCGTCCTCGAACCGGGCAAATCTTGGAACAAGCTCGATGTTTACAAGTGGGTCACACGCGGAGTGATTGAAGATCCGCGCTCATTTCATATCCACGCAGATGGCGCCATTGCAATCGCTGGCGAAAATATTCGCCTGAGCGATCCCGAGGGCACGGCTAAGCTTGAGCGCGAAATCCATAGCCGTCATGCGCCGCCCGTTGCGCACAAAACGCCCGCCACAGGTCATGGCACGCGCGCGCCAGCTTCAGGCGCTGCATCCGGAATATCCGGACGCGTCCAATTTAAAGTGCGGCTCGATCATCTGGGGCATTTGATGGTCGAATGTTTCCGGCGCAACGAGCGCGTCGAAACGGGCATCCGCGGTTTGCCGTCTCTGGTTGAGAATGGCTTGATGCTCAAACCGAAAAGCCTGCACGTCGATCCATTGCTCCGAGGCGTCGATATCGATGACACGCACTTTGAATCCAATGAGGCTGGCGCTCGCCAACTCGAGGAATTTCTGAACTCTCGCTATGCGCCCGCTCTGGGCGCCGAAGAAGACGATGCGGTTGAGATCAAGGAAAATCCCGCTGCCGCGACAGGATTCGACATCCGTTTCGTGACGATTCGAGCAGGGGCACGTTTCGAGATCAAGGGACATCTCTCTCAGGACAAGCTCGACGTCCTGCAGGACACCAACCGCTGCGAAATCCTTCAGCCGGGCACGGTGCTTCGGCTTTCGCCTCCCTGCCTGCTCTTTCGACGCCGGCGACGCGACAGCAGCGAAGAAAAGATTCCAGAATTGCCCGATGTGCAGTATCGACGTGTCACCGCCGGACAGCTCCAGCGCATGCTCAATCATCCTGTGATCCGCCGCCTTGGAGAGAAAGCAGAACAAACCGCGGCTGCCGAACAGGAACAGCCGGTCGATATCATCGAAATTCGCGTCGTGAGAAATCCGCAGAACAAACTATTCCTTTGGCTTGAGTGCGTTACCACGGCTGGCGGAACGCCGAAAGGAAGCGCGTTGACTCATCATAATATTTCCGAGTTACAACACCACGCTGTTTTCTTGCCGCATCTCGAAGTGGCGCTTTCGGTAGATAACCGCACGCTCCGTGTCCTGAACAAAGAATCCAATCAGAAGGAGGTCATTGCTATTGACCAGAGCAGCCCGGATGCTGATTTGGGCAAAGCGGGACTCATGTTAACGGCGGCCTTGAAACCACCCGTGCCCCGGCCAGCCACCGAAGTGAAACCTGCGCCTGCGAAGGAAACCCCGGAACCGCTTGCAACGATACTCAAGCAGGAGTCGGTTGAAAATCCCTCTTCACCTTTGTCCATTTCTGAACCTGCAATGCCCGTTCCGCCTCTGGCGGCAGCAACGGCTCCATCCGTTGCCGCAACTATCCCAGCCGCTCCAACGCGGTCATCCGAGGCGGCTTCCGAACCATCGCAAAGCCAAAGCGAGCCTCCGAAGAGTAAACAGGCAAGCAATAACGCCGCGGCGCCAGAAATGGAACAGACTCGTCCAGCCACCTCAACAGATGCGCCTCCTACAGTCGTTGCGGAGCCCGCGCCGCCAAGAGACCAGCCGATGCCGGCACTCTTTCACGAAACAGATCCGTTGCGAATCAACGCTGAGGCCTTTCGGAAGCTCGGAAAACGCCTGGGCCCAGCTGTCCAGGACATTTGTCTCGACCTGCCACGCGTCTTCGCAAACCGCCGTTTTGAAATCATTAGCTTCAGCCACCCGGAAATCACAGAGGTTCTGGAACTGCGTTTGGGGGAGTTCGTCGGATTTTATCTCACGCATATCAACGACCGAAAAACGCTTTTGAACTATGCTTGCAAAGGCAAGCGCGTCGAGTTCGGCCCAGAACGCTGTTTGCTCCAACCGGACGTCACGATTGATCCCGACGAATTCAAGGGCAGCGCTCTGCTTGGCCTGGCATTCGACCGAAACTGCCATTACGTTTTTATCGTGACACAAGTCTTCAAAGACTGGGTCAACCGGCGCGAGAAATTGTACCTGGACGCGTCCATTCGTTTCGCCACCGTCGCGGAAATTGCGGCTGCGCCCACGGAGTACGCGCTGATTTGGCCGGAACCACCAGCCGAGTAGGACGGGCGTCCCGCCTGTCCCGCGGAGCCACTCCGCAACACATTTCTCTCGGTTAAGGACCGTTGCCAAGCGGGTGGCTACGCTGGACGCTGGCGTGCGCAGCGCTTTCGGATTTCTTAACCGCTACGGACGCAAAGAACCCAGAGAGATCGAACACCGCGAATGGCCGTGTCTCAAACGCTCCTCAGCAACTGCCAGCCTTTCCGGTATTCCTTCCGAATCAAACGATCTGCTTCGGGAGCATTCCTAGCCTTCAGGTTCACCGGGTCCCACTCGATCTTCTTGCCGATGCGGTAAGCCACATTGCCGAGATGATTCGCTTCCGTAAGCGCGCCAGCATAGTCAAAGTTCGAACCGGTTGGCTTGCCTGTTTTGCAGGCTTCGATCCATTGTGCGTGATGGCCCGACGACCTGGGAATAAATGGATCAGGCCGTTTGAAATCTTTGAAGTCCGCTTCGGGCAGGAGGAGGTGTTTGCCGTAATCGGACAGCAACATTCCTTTGTCGCCAACAAACAAAATCGCGCTGCCCCATTGCGGAATCTTCTTTTCCAAGTAATGCGGGGGCTTTTCCGTGCCTTGATACCAAGTGAGCTTCACGGGCGGCATGCCGCCGCGCGCTCCGTATTCATAGGTCGCGCTCATCGACGCCGGGGCGAGTTCCGGATGCGGCGGAGGGCCTTTGGCCTCAATAGTCAGCGGATGCCGCAGCTTGAGCGCCCAGAAAGGGAGATCGATAAAATGGCTGCCCAAGTCTGACATCGTGCCGCTGCCGAAGTCCCACCAGCGATACCACTTCGGTCCAGGCCAATACACTTCGTGGAACGGGCGTTCCGGCGCGGGGCCGACAAACAAATCCCAATGCAATCCGGCCGGCACAGGCGTCGCTTCTTTAGGACGGTCCTGCACGCTCACAATATCTCCGTGCGTTTTGGCTTCTTCCGGTGTTTGTAATCCCCACGCACGCGAGACCCAAACATGCGCTTCCCGCACCGGACCGATGGCTCCGGTTTGAATGAGCTCAACCACGCGATGATAATTCTCGGTGGCATGAATCTGCGTGCCCATTTGTGTGGCCACCTTCGCTTGCTTGGCGGCCTCGGCGATGATGCGCGCTTCCCAAATGCCATGCGTCAACGGCTTCTCACAATAGACGTGCTTGCCCATCTGAAGCGCGGGCAAGGTTGCAAACGCATGGGTGTGTTCCGCCGTGCTGACGACGACAGCATCGATTCCGTTCGCATTGTCAAAGAGCTTGCGAAAGTCCGCATACTTGCGCGCCATCGGATATTTCTTCCCTGCGTTCTCCAAGCGCCCCTCATCAACATCGCAAAGCGCAACAATATTTTCGCTGCTAACGCTCTCGGTATTCGCCGCGCCACGCCCTCCAGCGCCAATGATCGCAATGTTGAGTTTCTCATTGAGGCCTTGGCCACGCAAAAGAGCTGGGGCGCCAAGGAGGAACGCTGCGCTTGCCGCCGAGGATGATTTCAGGAAACCGCGGCGGGTCACCCGACTGGAACGAGGCGGAGAGGAAGAAGTTTTCATATCGGATGACTACGCTTCACATGAGCAAGAGACAAGGAAAATTGCGGCGTGAATCTTGCGGATCTCGGCTGGTAATGATTTTGAACCGGTTCATTTGGCCGCAACAATAATTTTTGAAACTCGAACGAGCTTGGCGGTGTTAAAACCTTTGTGGACAGGAATGTTCGCGCTCCCGTATCTATACGGGACTGTGGATTGCGCACAGATTGGTTGCGACGTTGATGAATTGAGCTATTCTTTATGCAAATAGACAGGCTGATTGGCAATTGGATCTGTCCGAGCGGCTAACACAGAGTTTAACGATCACATCATTATGGAAACAGTACTAAGTCTTTGCGTCGGCATCGGCCTGAGCGCGGCGTGCGGTTTTCGAATTTTCGTCCCGCTCTTAGTCATGAGCATCGCCTCATATTCCGGACATCTATCTCTAGCGCCTTCTTTTCAATGGATCGGCTCGCAGCCCGCGCTGATCGCATTCGCTTTGGCAACCGCGCTGGAAATTGGCGGCTATTACATCCCTTGGGTTGACAATTTTTTAGACACCATCGCCACGCCTGCGGCCATTGTGGCGGGAACTATCGTGACTGCGTCGATGGTCACTGATGTGAGCCCGTTCCTAAAATGGACTTTGGCCGTGATTGCCGGCGGTAGCACTGCAGGATTAGTTCAAGGTGCGACAGTTCTAATTCGGGGCGCTTCGTCCGCTGGAACGGGAGGATTGGCCAATCCAATTTTTGCCACCGCTGAATTGGGCGGGTCGCTTATCACATCGGTCCTTTCGCTGGTTGCGCCAATCGTCGCCGTTGGATTAATCGTTGCTGTCTTGGTCATCTTGGGGCGGAAGGTCGCTCAAACTCGTGCGCGAGCCCGTCTAATCTCTTAAGCACACGCATTGTAGCGGCGTCTCGTAAGGGCGCCGCAAACTCGGGATGTTTAGGAATGGTGGTGCTCTTGCGAGACGTTGCTGCAGGGTAGGGCAGCGCGTCCCGCCTGTCATGGTGCATCTCAAGGTTTGGCCCGCCGAGACGCACTGTCCTGCTGCCTGGTTCCCGGAGAGGTCGCACCTCGTTTCCGAAAGATAATAATGTGTTGTCTGGGTAGAACGTCTGCCGTCTCAGACCAATCCACGGCATGCACGGCCATTTCCTTTCGCACTTGAGCCTCGGACATTCTGTGGACCAATTTGATCGGAACATTTGGATCCTCCGCGCGGTACTCGACGAAAACAACGCGGCCGCCTGGCTTTAGTGAGCGGATGATCGATTCCATCATTTCGTACGGGTGAGAGAACTCGTGGTAGACGTCAACCATGATGGCAAGATCGACAGAGTTGGCTGGCAAATGCGTGTTGGTGATCGAACCGAGCACTGGCTTCACATTGTTTATCTTCCGCTCGGCCATTTTCCTGGACAACAGATCGAGCATCTCCTGCTGAATATCGACGGCATAAACGGTTCCTTTCTCGCCAACCATTTGCGCAAGACGCCAACTGAAGTAGCCGCTGCCGGCGCCAATATCTGCTACGGCCTCACCCGGCTTTAGTTTGAGCGCTTCCAAAAGCAGACCCGGCTTTTCTTCCTCTTCGCGCTCGGCGCGTTCCAGCCAATCCGCCGCTTGATGCCCCATAACGTGCGCAATTTCGCGGCCCATGTAAAACTTGCCGATGCCGTTCGGGTCGTGTTGCTGACGGAATTCGTACCCGGGCGCCGCCGGCTTGGGCGCTGTTTGAGCTCGAGCATCGGCCGGCGCGGCAATGAGCGAGACCAATCCAATCAAACGCAGAGCAAGGGAATAATTCTTTCGAGCGAGCATGCGTTTGATGCTACCCGAAACCGCAGCGAGAGCAAATCGGATATGCGACGCCGGCAACACCTCCCGGCATGCAGTCCCGCCTTGAGGCGGCAGCATTTGCTGGCAGCGAAACGGAATTGCGCATTGCAGCCGCACCGGCTGAAGCCTAATGCCTTTTCGGTAATTCAGAAGGCGCTTGTCCCGCAGGGACACGGTGAAAATAGCCCGGCGTTTCAATTTCAACGCCGGGTTGGGCCGATGAACACGAGAGTCCCGAAAGGGACGGTTGAACCGTTCACCCTTGCCATGCAATTCAACCGTCCCTTCGGGACTTACGTCTCGGGCGATTCGGTTCCCGGCGTTGAAACGCCGGGCTATTTTCACGTTGTCCCTTCAGGACAACCATTTGCCACACGGCCTTGAATTAACGAAAGGCATTGAGCGGAAGCCGGGACTACGCACCGCAGCAACAGGAAAGAATCGCACAGGTCTTTCAAATGCAAATGGCCATTTCTTGCGAGAACCAAAACTATCGGGAACAGCGGTCTTGCTTTTTCCGATCACCGCACTTTAGTTTCAGCTTTGATGAACGGCATTGCTATCGGGCTTTCCGCGTTGCTGGTTGGCCAAATAAGCCAATGTGCGCTCGCGGCGGAAGGATTGAAATGGGAAGTTGGCCCTGGACATCGGCGCGCGAAGCTCAACGTGCCCGCGGCGGGAAAGACCGGTTTCACTCTGCTTTCGCCCGAGGCGCTCGGTATCCGTTGGACGAACTTCATCGCCCCCGACCGGTACGCAGCGCGCCAGAATCTCATGAACGGTTCGGGGTTGGCGGCCGGTGATTATGATGGTGATGGCTGGTGTGACTTGTACCTTTGCAATAAAGAAGGGCCCAACGGTCTCTTCCGCAACCTCGGGAATTGGAAATTCGAAAATGTTACGGCGCGAGCCGGCGTCGCCTGCACCAATCAAACATCAACCGGCGCAGTTTTCGCCGACATCAACGGCGATGCGCGGCTCGATCTTTTGGTGACATCGTTTACGGGACCGAACGCCTGTTTCCTAAATTTGGGAGATGGCCGCTTCACCAATATCACGTCAGCATCCGGATTGAATGCCAAAGGAGGCTGCACGAGCATGGCGCTCGGCGACATGGACGGCGACAACGATTTGGATTTGTATGTTTGCTACTTTGGGATCGAAGCGATTCTGCGCGACGGAGGCGCTTATTCCTATCGCATGGTCAACGGACAACCTCGGGTGACTGGGCAATATGCCAAACGCTTAACCATCGCAGATGGCCGGATCATGGAACTGGGCGAGCCAGACATCTACTATGTGAATGATGGGAAAGGACGATTCAGTCCGGTGGATTGGAAACAGACCTTCCGCGACGAGAATGGCCAGGGGATGGCGCCGCAACCGGATTTCGGTTTGGCGGTTCAAATCCGCGACATCAATGGCGACGGATTTCCAGACATTTATATCTGCAACGACTTTCAAACGCCCGATCGCCTTTGGCTGAATGATGGGCGCGGGCGTTTTCGAGCTGTCGAGCGGTTGGCCTTGCGGAACATGAGTTACGCTTCGATGGGCGCGGATTTCGCCGACATCGATCGGGACGGACGACTTGATTTTTTTGCGGTTGAAATGTTAAGCCGCGATCACACCCGGCTCATGAATCAATCAAGTCCAGTAACCCAGTTCCCGAGAGTGATTGGCGCAATCGAGAACCGGGAAGAAGTCCCGCGCAATACGCTTTATTGGAATCGCGGCGACGGCACCTACGCTGAGCTTGCGTTTTACAGCGGACTCGCGGCTTCAGATTGGTCTTGGACCCCAATTTTTATCGACGTTGATCTGGATGGTTACGAGGACGTGCTCGTCTCAAACGGCCATCTTCACGACGTGAACGATCGAGACGTGCAAGCGCGCCGAAGATCCGCCCCAAACGAAGACAAAGTAAAGGCGCCGCTGCAATATCCGAGGCTCGATACGCCGAAGGCCGCTTTTCACAACCAGAGGGACCTGACTTTTGCGGATGTGAGCGCGGCGTGGGGATTTGATTCACGAGACATCGCCCATGGAATGGTTCTCGCCGACCTGGATAACGACGGCGACGCGGATGTCATCGCAAATTGTCAAAATGCCGCACCGTTGATCTATCGCAATGACTCGGCCGCCAATCGGCTAGCAGTGCGGTTGAAGGGAGCGTCTCCGAATACGCAGGGGATCGGGGGAAAAATCACCGTCTCGGGCGGGCCCGTAACGCAGACCCAGGAAATCATTTGCGGCGGGCGGTACCTGTCAGGCGATGACCCCGTGCGCGTGTTCGCGACAGGCACATCGAACAATTCACTGAAGGTGGAAGTAACCTGGCGAAATGGAAAGCGGAGTGTCGTTCCACAAGCTCTGCACAACCATCTTTACGAGATCGACGAATCGGCAGCCGAAATCCCACAGCCCAGCGAAAATGCAGCTTCGCCTGCAAAAATGCGGCCGGCCCCAGACGCAAGCACAAAGGTCTCCGCAGGCACGTCGCTTTTTCGAGATGTGAGCAGCCTGATTTCGCACACCCACACTGAACAGCCGTACGACGATTTTGCGCGTCAGCCGCTCCTGCCCAAGAAACTCAGCCAGCCAGGGCCCAGCGTCGTGTGGTTCGATCTCGATGACGATGGAAACGATGAATTGATCGTTGGCTCTGGCAAAGGCGGGAGCCTCGCTGTTTACCGCAACGATGGAAAAGGCGGTTTCAGTCGCTTGCCCAGCAACGTCCCAAGCATGCCTGCGGCCGGAGACTTAACGGGGATTGTGGCCATGCCGGGAAGCGCGGGACGAAAATCAACATTATGGGTTGGGCTATGCAACTACGAGACCGCTGCGACGAATTTGCCTTCGGTCTTGCAATACGAATATGCGAATGGCGCGTTCAGCGAGACGCTCGGATTGCCGGCCATGCCATCGAGTGTTGGACCGCTGGCGCTGGCGGATATTGATGCAGACGGTGATTTGGATCTATTCGTTGGAGGACGAGTGATCGCGGGCCGATATCCGGAACCGGCGACTTCGGCGCTCTTTCGGAACGCCAATGGGAAGTTCGCCTTGGATGCCGAGAATAGCCGGGCGTTCGAAAAGATTGGCCTGATCACGGCTGCGCTCTTTAGCGATGTCAACGGCGATGGAGAGCCCGATTTGATTCTGGCATGTGAGTGGGGCCCAATTCGCCTGCTGCAAAACAATCAAGGGACATTTCAAGACGTAACTGCCGCGTTCGGCTTAGCTGGACTCGTGGGTTCGTGGAACAGCGTCACTGCTGGCGATCTCAATGGCGATGGACTCATGGATATTATCGCCGGCAATTGGGGGCTAAACAGCCTGTACCATCGCGCTCCGCAGGGTCCGTGGCATTTGTATTATGGAGATTTCAATGCGGATGCGCAGGTTCATTTGCTGGAAGGTTATCTGAATCTCGCGTTGCAAAAGATCATTCCGTGGCGCGACATGGCCTTGGTCGGTGCGGTTTTGCCATGGATTCCCGAACGATTGACGTCACACAAGGTTTACGGGCGTTCGACCGTCGCTCAAATCCTTGGCGATCGGAATGCCACTCAACTTCAAGCGAACACGCTTGCCTCGACGGTTTTTCTTAATCGCGGCGAGAAATTCGAAGCGGCTCCGCTACCGCCGGAAACGCAATGGGCGCCCGCTCTCGGCCTTGCCGTTGCCGACCTCGATGGGGACGGCAATGAGGACGTATTGGTGGCTCAAAACTTTTTTGCTGTTCGAACCGAGGATAATCGCTGCGACGCTGGGCGCGGCTTGTGGTTAAGAGGCGATGGCAAAGGCGGGTTGAAAGCAGTCCCAGGACAGGAAAGCGGCGTAACTGTCTATGGCGAGCAGAGGGGTTGCGCAGTGGGAGATTATGACAAGGATGGGCGTGCGGACTTGGCAATCACTCAGAACGGCGCCGCGACCAAACTTTATCAGAACGCAGGAGCTAAACCTGGTTTGCGCGTGCGTCTCAAAGGGGTTGACCAAAATCCTGGTGCTGTGGGCGCGAGCGCGAGATTAATCTTTGGAGAACGTGCGGGGCCCTCGCGCGAGATCCGCACAGGGAGCGGCTACTGGTCGCAAGACAGCTTGACCATGGTTTTGGGGACTCCCGAAGAGCCAACTGGAATTTGGGTGCGATGGCCCGGAGGAAAAACTACGAAATCGAATATTCCCAAAGGAGCGAAAGAAATCACCGTCGCTGCGGATGGAGGGGTGCGCTGACCCAGTTTGGCACGGCGAACCGTTGCAGGAGCGCAGCGTTTACGCTGCAGAAACGTTCGCATGTTCAAACGTTCCGAAATCTTGAGAACGCTGCGGCCCAATTCGAAGTTTCTGCAGCGTGAACGCTCCGCTCCTCACGTCGGACACCAGGTCGCAAACCAACAGAAATGTCTGTCCTACTTGTGATGGTGGTGATGTGTGTGGCCACCATGGCCGCGGCTTAATTTGAAGGTCTTTAATTCTGTCCGAGCCATCTCGGAGCCGCCTTCGCGAATGGAGAAGAATTGATCCATCTCAACATTGTTAAATACCTGAGTCGTTCCGCTCGTTGGCCAGTAAATTTCAATCGATTTGATTGCTTTAGCTTGGCCCAGACCAACCGCTTGTCGCAGAGGCGACGCTCCGAAGCTGCCGCCTGAGTTCACAGTCTTGTAAACGGTGCGCTCGCCTTGCGCAGTAATGGCGGTAATCTTAATTCGCGCGCCGATGGCGGAACGATTGGATTTCCTGCCTTCCAGTTTCACGCTTATCCAGTGATTGCCATGTCCGGGATTCTCAAAAAAAACGTTGCGATAGACGTCGCCCGTGAAAGCACCTCCCATATCTTCGTAGATATCTTGATCACCGTCATTGTCGATGTCGCCAAACGCAATCCCATGGCCTTTCTGCAGATGACCGAAACCGCCGGAGGTTGTGACATCCTGAAAGAAGCGGCCTTCCGCGTTCCGAAACATGCGATTGGGAACAATGGTGACAAGGTCCGGATTGCCAGTGCCGAGATACATGTCGGGAAACCCGTCATTGTCCAGGTCGCCGAAGTTGGAACCCATCGTGAGCAGGACTTTGTAAAGCTTCGCCGCCTGTGTTACATCAGAGAACGTTCCATTGCGATTGTTCCGGTAAAGCCGAGCCCGCTCGCTCCCGGAAGGAAGTCCCAAATAATCCGCCGCGATATCGCCAACGTGATCGATGTTGTAGCCGCTCACAAAAATGTCGAGCCAGCCATCGTTATCGTAATCCCAAAACCAGGTCGGAAAACTATGCATCGGCTCCTGGACCTTGGCCATTCGTGCCACTTCAGTGAATTTCCATCCGTGCGGGTTGCTGGGATCGGCGCGCGGCCCATCGTTCCGGAAAAGCATGTTCGGTTTCGCGAGCGAAGAAACATAGAGGTCAGGGCGTCCGTCATTATTGTAATCGCCGCTGGTCACGCCTTTCACGAAAGCGATCACAGCCACCCCTGCCTGAGCAGCGCACTCGGTGAACGTTCCATTCCCGTTATTCCGGAAAAGCTGGCATCGATGTATTTCGCGGCCTTGCGACTCGTTCCCAATATAAAGATCAATCCAGCCGTCGTTGTTGTAATCAAACCATGTCGCCGTTTGCGACGGATGGAACGCAAGCAGTCCTGCTTCTTCAGTCACATCGTCGAACGTCCCATTCCCGTTATTGCGAATGAGCGAGTCCGGCACGCGCCCCGCTGCGCCAGACCACGCGCCGCGCAAGATAAAAAAATCAAGATGGCCGTCGTTATTGTAGTCGGCTTGAATCAGGTTGAGCCCACCGAACACCCCGATCAATCCTGCTTCCTTGGTTCGTTCGGTGAAGGTGCCGTCGCGATTGTTATGCCTGTAACGAAGCTGATCCAAAGCGCCCCAAGCTGAATTAACCAAATCGAGATAACCATCCCCGTCAAAATCATCCATAATGACCCCGCCCGCCAAGCCATCAAAATCCAAGCCTAAGCCCGCCGACACGTCAGGAAAGCGCTTGATGTCATAGTCCGACGCAAAAGCCGGCGGTGGAATAAGCCACCGCGATGGAACTTTGTCCGGGTACTCACCGGTGGTCATATAAGCAATGTTGAGCAACCAGCGAGAGGTCAGGTCGTCAGGGACCTCAGCGAGGAAATTGGTTAGGATTCCCATGGCACCGCGGGAACCACGCTGGGCCTTATGAATGCCGCCTCCTTGAATGGGCAGAAGGCACGACTCGACATTATGGTTGGTTAGGCAATTTTCTTGCTCGCCAATGCGCAGCCAGGCGATGGCTTGCGAGACTCGCAATAATTGTTTGTTGAGGTCGAATACTTGTCCTTCTTTAAGAACCTGCTCGAGTCTCTCCAGCTCGACCAAACATTCTTCGCTTCGGCCTGCATTCAAGAGCTCCGTGCATAAGCTGCTTTGGATTTCAAACCTTTCCTGAGCATTGGTGGCCTTGGGTAATCGCAAACGCAAGATGTCAGCTCGCTCCGCGTTTCTAAATCGGTTCTCCATGGGATCACCCTGCCGAGCGATCTCCTGCAGACGCTCCGACATTTTGCGCGTGCCGGAACCGGTATAGTGGGCAGGCGAATCCGCCAGGACGAAGCGAACCAACAACACCAACCAAAGGCAGAACCAGCAGATGTTCGCGTAGCATTTCATCTGCGATTGTTTTTCATAGTTCAATCTCATGCATTGGAACCATGAACCGACTGTTGGGGCACGTAGTCCCGGCTTCAGCCGGTGCAATTGCAATCCGCAAAGCCCGTTTCGCTCCCAGCGAATGCTGCCGCCTAAAGGCGGGACTACATACCAGGAGGTTCATGGAAAGTGAAAGTTCGTGGTTCGTTGAATGCCATTGCCCTGACGCACGTGGGCCGCGCCTATTTGCGCAGCTCGGCTGCTTTTTGGCGTGCCTTTGCCAGGGCAATCATTGCGGGATTAAAGTCGGGTTGGATTTTCAGCGCTTCGTTAAACTCAGCGATCGCCTCCTCGATCCTGCCCTGAGAAACGTAAGCATTGCCGAGGTTGTAGTGGGCATCCAAATAGTTGGGCATCAGTTGCACGGCTTTGGCAAAATGCACCGTAGCTTCCGTGATCTTCCCTTGGCGGGCCAATGCTGTGCCGAGGTTATTGTGATTGGAAGCCGACTCCGGATTCAGTTCGATCGATTGTTTAAGGTGCTCGATGGCTTGGTCGAACTTGCCTTGTTTCACCAGGAGATTTCCGAGGTTGTTATGCGCGTCCGCGTAATCAGGCAGAATCCTCAGCGCTTCTTGATAATGTTCGATCGCTTCGTCCGTTTTCCCTGCCCGTCCCAAAGCAATGCCGAGGTTGTAATGCGTATCCTCAGCGGCTGGATCATGAATGAGCGAGTGTTTGTAATGTCGAATGGCTTCCTCGAACCTGCCATCTGCCAGGAATTCATTTCCGGTCGTGAGCAGAGCGACAGCCTTCTCGGCGTCACTTCCGCCTTCCTCATCCTCGCGATGGCCGAATTCGTTCGTCGAAGTCGCCGAGCTCAGATTTGTCGAACCCGAGTTTCCCGCGAAAGGATTTGCCGCGTCCGAAACTCGTGGCGAGTCACTAGATTGGCCCGATCGATTCTTGGTCGTGGAAATGACGCCGAGCGCAACCAGAACCAACGCGCCGACAGCCGCCAGCGACCAGACAGCCCCGGATGAATTTCGCTTCGCGCGTCGTTTTTCACCTCGGTTCATGCGTTGGCAGAACATAAGAGAATTCGAGCTTGTTTCAACCCTTTAGTAGCGGCGGCAGCGGCGGGCCTCCGGCCTGCCGTAGAGGGCGCGCATCTTGCCGCCCGGAACAGCGCGTGCAACCCGGCCGTTGCGCTTTGAAATCGCACGCGTCATCCGCCGGGCAGGATGCCACGGCTTTACGGCAGGCAGGCAGGATGCCCGCCGCTACGAACCTTTGGATGCGTCGTTTTTTAAAGAGCGGCTTGCTTTGCGCAACCCTTTTAGCTTTCATCACGCCCACTCATGCAAGGCTACTGTTCTCTGGTTCTCCATGCTCATCTGCCTTACGTCCGCCATCCGGAGCATGACAATTTCCTCGAAGAGAATTGGCTCTATGAGGCGATCACCGAAACTTACATTCCCTTGCTGCAAGTGATGGAAGGCTGGCTGCGGGACGGGATGGATGCCCGGCTCACGCTGACTTTATCACCGACGCTCTGCTCGATGCTGCTCGATCCCTTGTTGCAAGAACGTTACATGCGTTACTTGAATGGGTTGATTGAACTCGCCGAAAAAGAGACGCATCGCACTTACTGGGAGGCGGGCTTAAGGCCGTTGGCTGACGATTACTTGGAGCGATTCAAGAAGATTCGGGACACCTACCTCCGGCACGATCGGAATTTGGTCGAAGCCTTCGCCGCCTTTCAGGACCTAAACAGGCTCGAAATCATTACCACGGCAGCAACGCACGCGCTCCTGCCCTTATTGGAAGACGATCCAGCTTCATTGCGCGCGCAGGTTCTCGTCGCGCGCGATCATTATCGCAGTTGTTTTAAATGCGACCCGCGCGGCATCTGGCTTCCGGAATGCGGCTATGCTCCGGCGGTTGATTCAGCCTTGCAGGAGGCGAATATTCGGTGGTTCGTCCTCGAAACTCACGGTCTTCTTCAAGCGCATCCCCGGCCGCGCTACGGCGTGTTCACGCCCGTGTTCACTCCGAACGGAATCGCCGCCTTTGGCCGCGACATCGATTCGGCCAAGCAGGTCTGGAGCAAACACGAAGGATATCCGGGTGACGGCCGCTATCGCGACTTTTACCGCGATATCGGATTCGACCTCGATTACGATTATCTCAAACCACATCTGCCGGCCCCACCCTGCCGAAGCTTCACGGGCATCAAATATAACGCTATCACGGGCGATAACGTTGAGAAAAAAACCTACCATCGCGCGGCCGCGCTCCAGGCGGCGGCGGACCACGCTGGGCACTTCCTCGATGCCCGAATGAAGCAGATTGAACGGCTGGCGGGCATTATGGAACGTGCGCCGATCGTAATGTGCCCGTACGATGCCGAGTTGTTCGGACATTGGTGGTACGAAGGCCCTGAGTTTCTGGACTTTCTTTTCCGCAAGGCGTTCTACGATCAAAAAGCGTTTGCCATGATCACCCCTGAAGAATATCTGCGGCAACATTCGACGCACCAAGCCGCCCAACCGGCTCCATCGAGTTGGGGCGAAGAAGGCTATTGGAAGGTTTGGTTGAATGAAACGAACGCATGGATTTATCCCCACTTGCATGTGGCTCAAGAGCGAATGGCGGAACTGGCTCGACGTTTCCCTCAAGCGAGTGGATTGTTGGAACGAGCACTAAAACAAGCCGCGCGTGAGTTGTTGCTAGCTCAAGCCAGCGATTGGCCATTTATTTTGCGCACCGATACGAGCCCCGAATACGCGCGCAAACGTATTACGGATCACTTGCTGCGCTTTAATGCTCTGCGAGACCGGATTCTTGAAAATCGCGCAGACGAAGCCTGGCTTAGAAGACTCGAATGGCAGGATAATATTTTCC
Organism: Verrucomicrobiota bacterium; assembly: GCA_016871515.1. Taxonomy (GTDB): domain Bacteria; phylum Verrucomicrobiota; class Verrucomicrobiia; order Limisphaerales; family SIBE01; genus SIBE01. Next base: position 21,281 of record VHDE01000013.1, on the reverse strand, counting down.
CGGAAGTTAATTACCGCTATTGGAGTTAGAGTCTGTCGTCGAACCTCAAGATTTACTCGATGCTTCTTCGACTGAAACCACATGGAGCGCATCAATGGTTTCAACTAGATCATCATCACGCAAGACTGCGACAACCCCTTTGCCTGCCAGTATGAACTCTGGATGACTGATGTTAAACTTGCGGACATCTGACAATGGAGCACAAAGGGACGAAATCTTCGAAGAATCGAAACGGTCCGCAGAGCTTCGAGCCGTCCGGCAATATCACTTTCTGCGGCGTGAAACGCTGCGCTCCTTGACCGACAGTTTTATCGCACCGTCCAGGCAGCAAAAGGCCGCCGGCGGATTGTCCGTTGGCGGCCGTGAAGTTTGCTTGATCCAGTTGAATTACGGCTCGTTCGCCGTATAGCTCGACTCCAAAACCTTGGCAATGCGCTGGCGGCACTCGCTGAGATGCGCGCGGGTTGTGTCATCAACCTCGACGTCGGGCATGCTCAGTTTCTTATCGATGTGGCTGGTGATATTGCCCAGATGCAGTCGAGCCAAGCTCCGAGCATCCGCCGGGACTGAACCGCCGCCACCGCCAATGATAATGATGTAGCCGTACATGTCTTCGTACGGGCTCCGGCGATTGCCCAAGACGATCGTGGCGAGACGACGCAGATGTTCGCGCTGGAGGTTGCGACGGATCGTGGAGGCTGAAACTTTCTTCGAATCTGATCCCGACGCCAGTTCCGACCAAATGCCATCGGTCAAGGTTTGGAAGATTTCTTCGATGCGCAATGGGTTGGCGCCTTCCTCTGCTTGGAGTTGCTGATTTTGAATCCGCGACAAGACAGCTCCATTAAAGCATTGGTTCAAGACAATGCGTTGGAGAGCCAGAATGCGATCGTAGATCGGATAATTGATCGAGGCGCCAAAGCCACCGCTGCCCCGGTGATACCAATGCTCGATAGTCAACCGCCGAAGCAGCGCAGGCGAGAACTTGAAGGCGCCATCACCCAGTATCTTCTCGGTCACGAGCTTCAGCGCTTCACGTTGTTTGCTGCCCGCAACTGGAACAATCGGATCGCGGCCTTTCTCGGTGCCTTTGAAGTCACGGGAGAAGCTTTGCCCGCCGATGTATCCAGAAGCGAGATAGGTGGCATTCCCGAATTCGCCGAGCAAAACGGAAAAGGCCGTCCGCAATCTGGCCCACGATTCGCCGTCACGGACCACTTTGTCTTCGAGGTTCTTTAACAATTCCGCAGCCAATTCCATGCGTTCCTGGCCGTAACGGAGCGGGTCTGAACCGAGATCGAACGCGTTCACCTGCGGATCGTCGCTGCCATACATGTCTTCATCGGTCGCAAACGTCAGGTCGGGTTCGGGCGAACGCGCGGCGATTTTCTTCAACTCCGCTGCCTCGTCGCCGTCGATTGGTTTGTAGGCGTATTCGATAGCCCAATAGTCGTAAGGCCCAATCGTTGTCGAAGCGTAGTCACCTTGCTTCTGGCCTTTCGGAGCAATGTTGATGGGGTTGTAATCCATCACGCTTCCGCTCATGCCTTTGACCCGAGTGATGCTCGTGTCGTTGATCTGGTCCTGGTTCAGCATGCTGCTGGCTTTGAAATTATGCCGCAGGCCCAGGGAATGGCCGACCTCGTGCATCACCACTTCTTTGATGGCTTGACCCAGAAATTCTTCGGGCAATTTGCCGTCGGCATCAGTTTTGCCAGCAGCGGCCAAGGCCATCGCGGCCATCGCGAATTCATGTTTCTTGCCTGAGACGCATTGGCAGGCCGCGAATTTGCCAGGGCCAAGCCTTCGGCTTAAGTGCATCTGGAGCGGACTCCAATCGGCTGGATATACGTGGGGAACTTGCTGCTTTTCACCTGGAATCGGCAGGCCCGCGCTGAACTGGCGATGGGGCAGTGGGAATGGCAGTCCATAACCTTCCTTCACCGCCATGATCGGGCTGATGACTTCCGCGAGAGCGATCGGCTCCACCGGTCCTTCACCCGTCGGGATCGGCGTGCCAACCATGAACGCGTACTCTGTCTTCCAATAGCGGATCCAGCTCGCGTCAAAGATCACGTCGCCGTCAATCATTTCTCCGGTCAACGGATTCGAGCGCAGCGCCGACATGGCAAAAGTCGAACCGCTCGTAATCCATCGGAACGTGCAGTAATTTATGTCTTCAGGATCGAACTCATCGCGTTCGTTTTGCCAGCGAACCGCCAAGGCATTGCGGAAGCCGATTTTCTCGAACGCCTTGTTCCATTCCAGAATCCCGTCCTCAACGAATGGGCGGTACTCTTGCGGAACAGTATCTTCGACCCACCAGACGATCTGCTTTGTCGGAGGGGACAATTTCGCTTTCGGATCAGCTTTCTCCAGACGCCAGCGATTAATCTGCCGCACGAATTGTGTGTCGGGATTGGTCGAAGCAAAATCCTTTGTCGCGTTCAAGAAGTAGCCAACGCGTTGATCCGCCAAACGTGGACGGTAGCCAGCGTCCGGCAGTCTGGCCAAGCTATAGTGAATCACCAACGTCATGCCCCGCGCATCGACGACGCCCGAGTCACCGCCGAATAACAGACCGCGACCGCTGAAAGTGGCTTCGACTTGGAGTTCGACGTTGTTCGGAAAGACTTTGATCTTATGCCAAGTCGAGCGGTTGCGATCGAGGCCGCCGATGCGAAGATCCGCAAAGTCGGTCAAGAAAATTTGGCTGAAGTCAATCAACAGTCCCTGCGTGGCCGGATTAATCGTCACAATTGGCAATGCCAGGAGGACTGAATCGGTGTAATTCTGTTGGACCGCCTTGTCGAGCGGAGTGCCCCGCGGCGCCTGATAATGGATGTTGCGCCGGACAAGCTGAACTTTGTCATCAATCCGCCGGAAAACCAAAATCCATTCGTCACCGAAGTTCAGAGGCTGGCCCGCGCTCGCCATGCCACGCGCGATGGCCATGGGAGCGATGATCGGCTGATTCAACACCATCGGTTTGATTTCGCCGTAAAGCGTTTCATTCGTCCGATAGAGCGTGAAGAAACCGTCGTACTTGATCGTGTCACGGGTCACATCGTTGAAATCGCGGAATTTCGACGGTGGCCGTGAGGGCAAGGTGATGGGCGCCAAAACGTTGGTGACAGTGGACGGCGGGGGCGCTTGCGCCAACAAGGTCTCGCTTGCGAAAGCAGTGGCGAGAATCGCGCACGCGCCGGACAGCAATAAGCGATGTGCGGACCGAGCCCTGGCTATCGGCGCCCCAGGCGAGCGGAGCTTCGTGGCAAAGGGACTACAGCCAGAGCCCTTCGATAAATTGTTAACTTGGGTAAAGAGTGATTTTATCATGCCGTATATCAGGACGTGCGATCCAAAAAAAGCAAGCGCATTTCAGGACGTTATTGACTTAGACTCTGTCAGAGTCGAAACTGCCGGACCTTCGCTTCCTTTGTTTTCTCCTGTTCCAATCTCATGTGTTCTGGTTTGGGAATTCCCGACAGCCCGAAAGTGGCGAAAATGGCGAAAAATCGGAATTCAGGATTGCACAAACCGGCGCGTCATGCGACGGTCAGCCCATTGTGCGTGCTCTACAACTTACCTGTACTCTAGGCGTGTGCGTTTGGTTTGCCGGGACCGCCCAAGCGCAATCGCCGAAATTGTCCATTCACCGCGGGCCAGCGCCGTTGAAACTCGAGATCAGCGGGAAGGTCGGAGATCGATTCCTCGTCGAGCAGACCTCCACTCCCGCCGCTCCCGATAGTTGGGGCTTGCTAATGGCACTGACGCTGGCCACCAACTCGCATCAATGGTTCGATTCTGCTTCGCTTACGGCGCCGCAGCGCTTTTACCGTCTGTTGAGCCCAACCGGCGCCATCGAACCTCCGCCGGCGTATAACTTCCGGCTGATCGATAACCTCGGCGTGTCACGCGAGCTTTATTATAACTCGACCGAACGAGCGGTGGTGCTCGCATTTACGGACAGCACTTGTCCTCAGCATCAACAGATGCTGGCAGTGTTAGCCTCGCTCCGCGATCAATATGCTTCGCAAGGCGTGCTCTTCTGGGTGATTGACACCAGCGCCGAAGCCCGTTCAACCGTTTCCGCACAAGTGGCGAATTCGGCGCCAGGCTTGCCCGTTTTGCGAGATCGAGGGCAGTTAGTCGCGCGCGCGTTTGGTGTTTCGATCGCGCCGGAGATCGTCGCCGTTAACGCAACTGATTGGACCGTTTTTTATCGCGGAGCTATCAATGACGGAGGGGCCGATTCAACACCACCAGGCACAAGGCAGCATTATCTTGCGAATGCGCTGACCCGTTTTCTGGCGGATCACCCGATATCTATTCACCAAACGCGCGCCTCGGGTTGCCCCATCGAGTTGCCAAGGACGCCCATCTCCTACTCGGCCGATGTCGGACCGCTCCTGGTGAAAAACTGCGTTAGCTGTCATAGTCCCGGCAACATTGGTCCGTGGTCGATGACGAATCATGCCGTCGTGCAGGCCTTTGCTTCGTCGATCAGGACCGAAGTCCTTACTGGTCGCATGCCGCCGTGGCACGCTGATCCGGCTCACGGGTTGTTTGCCAACGATGTGTCCCTAAAGCCAGCCGAGGCAGCGATCTTACTCCAGTGGATTGACGACGGGGCGCCTCGAGGCAGTGGGCCAGACCCGTTGGCCGAAACCTTTGCTAGCACCCCGCCGCCAGCTGATTATCCCGCAACATGGCCGGCGTCGTTGGGAAAACCTGACTACGTCATATCGATTCCGCGGCAAACGATTCCGGCGACCGGCCACGTTCCTTACAAACATCCTCAAGTCGTCGCAAGAATTCCGTCCAATGTCTGGTTGCGCGCGGCCGTCGTGCTGCCTGGTAACACGCGGGTTGTCCATCACAGCCTCGTTTTCGCCGGTTCCCTAGCTGAGGTTATATTGAACGCGGGCGGTTTGAACGGATATTTCGCCGCATACGTCCCCGGCATGAAGCAAGAAGCATATCCCGCTGGCACGGGCAAATTCCTGCGCAAAGATTCGGCCCTGACGGTTCAAATGCATTACACGACCACAGGCAAAACGGAGACGGATCAAACACAAGTCGGTCTCTATTTCCTGCGCGAACCACCGACCATGGAATTGGTGACTCGATCCGCCTTCACATTGGATATTGCCGTGCCGCCGGGCGAGAAAGATTACGCGCGCGAGGCTTACGTTACGCCTTCGGCCACGCGGGATGTTTGGCTGTACGAAGTCTCGCCGCACATGCATTACCGCGGATCGCGCTTCAAATTTGAGGCAATGTATCCGAACGGAACCAGTGAAGTCCTGCTCTCGGTTCCCAAATACGATTTCCACTGGCAAACGCTCTATCGTCTCGCTCAGCCCAAGCGGCTCCCGGCCGGAACGATTGTGCGCTGCACCGGCGCCTTCGACAACTCGGCGCAGAACCTCGAGAACCCCGATCCTTCGGTAACCGTGCGCTTTGGCGAACAAACCTACGAAGAGATGTTCATCGGTTACTTGAATTTCGCCGTGATCCCGTAGGGCAGTTTTGCACAGAGTCGAGGGACAGCGCGCGAATAAAACAGCCGGCGGCGAACGGGCGGTGCGCTCTCCAAGCGAAGCAGTGCACCCAAGAGTTGTTCCGGGGCATTGTCTTGCAGAAAGCAGGACAGCGCGGCGCGCCGTCCCTGCCTGATTGCTGCAACCACGCTTTTCAGACTGGCGCATTTCGGCGAAAGGATGTCCAATCCTGCTTATGTTCAAACACCCAATTACAAGTAAATCTGGCAGCGCTCCTCGCTGGCCACTGCGCTCGCTTATCTCAGGAATGGCGTTGCTGGCAAGTTGCATGCACCAACAGGCTCGCCAGGATTCATCATCGCCGCGAAAACCCGCAGAAGGCAAAGCCGTCGTTACCGCAATCAAAGGGCAGGCAGAATATTCGACCACTCCACTGCAACTAACCGCGGAGTGGAAACCGCTTTTCGACGGCAAAACGCTCGCAGGTTGGAAAGCCACCGATTTCGCCGGCGCCGGCCGGGTTGGCGTCGAGAAGGGCCAACTCATGTTGCACAGCGGAGCGATGTTGACCGGCGTTACGTTCACGAATGCTCTCCCCAAAACGGATTACGAAGTCGCGTTCGAGGCGATGAAGATCGATGGCAGCGATTTTTTCTGCGGCCTCACCTTCCCCGTCGGAACGAACCATTGCTCTCTTATCGTCGGCGGATGGGGCGGCGCTGTCGTTGGGATCTCCAGCATCGATGGCGCAGACGCTTCCGAGAACGAAACAACGAAATTCATGACCTTCGAAAAGAACCGCTGGTATCGCGTGCGCGTCCGGGTAACGCAGCCGAAAATCGAAGCGTGGATCGATGATGAAAAACTCGTCGACCAACCGATTGGCGACCGCAAGATCAGCATGCGCGCGGGGGAAATCGAACTTTCCGTTCCCTTTGGTTTGGCTGCATGGCAAACCACCTCGGCTCTGCGCAATATTCAAATTCGGCGCGCGGAAAAGAAGTAGTGGATGCGTGATCCACTGCGCATGCAGGCCGTGCAATCGCCGGTCATCCCGGCAGTTGCCGAGTTAATCCGAAGCTGCCCTGGCACAATCTCGCTTGGTCAAGGAGTAGTGTATTACGGCCCTCCGCCCGAAGCGATCGACCAGATCACTTGGTTTCTCGCCGAACCGGACAATCACAAGTACAAACCGGTCCAAGGCATTCCCCAATTGCTCGACGGCCTCGCCGCTAAACTGAAATCCGAAAATGGAATTGCCATCGATCATTCGAATCCGTTGATCGTCACCGCCGGCGGCAACCTCGCTTTCATGAACGCGGTGCTGGCCATCACAGATCCTGGCGATGAAATCATTCTTCAGACTCCCTACTACTTCAATCATGAGATGGCGATTGTGATGGCTGGTTGCCGCCCCGTTCTGGTTTCAACCGATGAGAATTATCAATTGCGCCCCGATGCGATTCGCCAAGCGATTACGCCCCAGACGCGCGCGGTAGTGACGATTTCACCCAACAATCCAACCGGCGCAGTCTATTCAGAGATGGCTCTCCGCGACGTGAATGATCTATGCCGGCAGAAAGGCATTTACCACATCAATGACGAAGCATACGAGTACTTCACCTACGACGGAGCGCGTCATTTCTCGCCCGCGTCAATTCCCGGGAGCGCGGCCCACACGATTTCGCTGTATTCGTTGTCCAAGGCATACGGTTTCGCGAGTTGGCGGATCGGTTACATGGTGATTCCCGAGCATCTGGTGGTCTCAGTGAAGAAGATTCAGGACACGTTGCTCATCTGTTCGCCCGTCATTTCGCAATACGCAGCCGTCGGCGCGCTGCGGGCTGGCGTCAATTATTGCCGCGAAAAACTTCGGTCGATTGCGGAAGTGCGCGCGTTGATCCTGGGCGAATTGAAAAGCCTCGGCAGCCGATGTGTCGTGCCGCAAAGCGACGGCGCGTTCTATTTCTTGCTTCGCTTGGAAACTGATGCGCAGCCGATGGAACTCGTGGAAAGACTCGTGCGCGAATTCGGTGTCGCGGTGATACCGGGCACAGCGTTCGGCATCGAGAAAGGCTGCTACTTGCGCGTGGCGTATGGCGCGCTCAAGAAAGAGACAGCCGCAGAAGGAATCGGCCGGCTGGCTCGCGGCTTGAAGAGCATTCTCAACGCATGAAGATATTCTGCATTCAATTGGATATCATTTGGGAAAACAAAACGGCCAACTACGAAAAAGTCCGGCGGTTGCTCGACGCAGCCACAGTGCCGGCCGGTTCGTTGGTGCTTTTGCCCGAAATGTTCTCGACCGGGTTCAGCATGAACGTTGCGGCCATCCGTGAAGACACGCCATCGCAAACCGAAACGTTTCTGGCCGAGATAGCCCGGCAGCATGGCGCCTTTGTGATCGGAGGGCTGGTAACCTCTGGGCGGGACAATCGCGGACGCAACGAGGCCGTCGTGATTGGTCCGGAAGGCCAGCGAGTCGTTCGTTATTGCAAGATCCATCCATTCTCGTTTGGTGGCGAATCGCAATTCTACGAAGCCGGCGGAGATATAGTGACGTTCAACTGGCATGGCTTCACGGTGGCGCCTTTCATTTGTTACGATCTGCGCTTTCCGGAAATCTTCCGCGCAGCCGTCCGTCGCGGCGCGAATCTTTTCACCGTCATCGCGAACTGGCCAACAAAGCGCGTCCAGCACTGGACAACCTTGTTGCAAGCGCGCGCCATTGAAAATCAAGCTTGCGTAATCGGCGTCAATCGAACTGGCAATGATCCAAAGCTCGCCTATCCGGGCCGCAGCCTAATCATTGACCCGCGCGGGGAAGTTCTTGCCGATGGCAGGGACAAGGAAGGTGCGGTCAGCGCGGACGCCGATTTGAATCAGGTCTTATCCTGGCGCGACGAATTCCCGGCGTTGCAAGATATTCATCCGGAATTTGTGAAGTGAGCGAGTTGGTCCGCGCGGCCCCAATTGGGTCTGAAGAGCCAAAGCGCGCGCACTTGTAGAGTAGAGAACCGATGGGCCGGAGCATCCGTCGTCGCGACAGCGTCTTGGACTGCGGTGACGGAGTCTGCGGAGTCACCGCTTTGGCGTCCGCACTCCGAAAACGCCACGCAGTTCGGGACACGTCCTGGCTCTTTTACGCCAAAGCGGCGATTGCGCAGACTAGACTCCATGGCCGCACTCCAAAAGCACCAAAATACTTGCCGGAGTATTCCTGCGGTCGCATGCTTTGAACTCGGATTATGAAAATCTACGCTTGCGCACGCCTCTATTCTCTTGCTCTGCTCGCGACTTTGTCTCCGGCTTTTTTGCTTGCAGCTGACATATCATCCCAGCCATCGCGCGGCGATCAGATGCTCGCCGATTACTTCAAAAGCCGCACGGCAGCGCTAGCGAATCGCTCTTTGGCCGATATTAAGACGCTCGACGACTGGAAAGCGAAACGAACCGAATATCGGCAACAGTTGTTCGAAATGCTGAGCTTATCTCCCCTGCCCGCGCGGACCGATTTGAAACCAGTCATCACAGGCAAAATCGACTCCGAGTTGTTCACGGTTGAGAAACTGCATTTTCAATCGATGCCTGGCCTCTATGTCACGGCGAATCTATTTCTGCCAAAGAAACTGCAGAAGCCCGCGCCGGCGATTCTTTACCTTTGCGGTCACGCCCGCCTTATCACCAATGGCGTGAGCTTCGGGAACAAGGCTGGTTACGAGCATCATGGTTCGTGGTTCGCGAGGAACGGGTACGTCTGCCTGACGGTTGACACCGTGCAACTCGGAGAGATCCAAGGCATCCATCACGGCACTTACCGCGAAGGGATGTGGTGGTGGAATGCGCGCGGTTATAGCTCGGCTGGCGTCGAAGCGTGGAACAGCCTCCGCGCGGTGGATTACCTCCAGTCGCGTCCGGAGGTCGATCCGAACCGCATCGGAGTCACAGGCCGTTCGGGCGGCGGAGCGTACAGTTGGTGGATCACGGCGCTCGATGATCGCATCAAGGTCGCCGCGCCCGTGGCAGGGATCACGGACCTTCAGAATCATGTCGTCGATGGCGCCGTCGAAGGCCACTGCGATTGCATGTTCATCGTGAATACCTTTCGCTGGGATTACGCGATGGTCGCGGCGCTGGCTGCTCCGCGGCCGTTATTGATCTGCAATTCGGACAAGGACTGGATCTTTCCCTTGGACGGAGTCGCTCGCATCCATGCCAAGGTTGCGAACATCTACAAGCTTTATGGCGCGACCAACTCTCTGGGTTTGCTGATTACCGAAGGGCCGCACAAGGACACGCAAGATTTGCAATTGCCCGTGTTTCGCTGGTTTAACCGGCATCTCAAAGGCGAGGACCCCGTCATTGAAGTGGCGGCCCGGCGTTTCTTCACGCCCGATCAACTCAAAGTATTCGAGACGTTGCCCGCCGATGAACGGACCAGCAGGATTCACGAAACATTCGTTCCGCTCGCGCCAAAACCAACTGTTCCCGTTTCCGCATCGCAGTGGACCGAACAACGCCAAGCGTGGACGGCGGCTCTGCAGGAAAAGGTTTTCCGCGCTTGGCCCGATCAAGCGCTTTCACTCACTATGCAACCGCTCGTTTCGGTCGATGATGATGGCATCCTTTTGCGAGCCTGCGAATATTCGAGTCAGCCGAGTGTCCAACTGCCGATCTACCTGCTTCAGAATTCACGTGCCAAACCTGAACGGCTCGTTGTGCAGATCATGGATGATGAGGACTGGGCGGATTGGACGGCTCTGCTTCGCGAGAGTTTTCAGAGCCTTACCAAACAAGAGATTGAGACGCTGGCCGGCCCTAGCTCAACGAAGTTCGCAGTTTCAGGGAGTCGTTTCGCTTCGATCAAAGAAGAGTTAGCCAGCCAGCGCACCGCCTTCGCGTGGATCGCGCCGCGGGGCATCGGGCCAACGGCCTCAAACTTGAGCGAAGCCAAACGTCTCCAACAGCGTCGCAGGTATATGCTTTTGGGCGAGACCGTGGACGCAATGCGTGTTTGGGACATTCGACGCGGCATTCAGGCGCTCCGCTCCCTTGAGGGATTGAGAAACGCGCCCGTGTCGTTGCGCGCGAAAGGTTCGATGGCGGTGAACGGTCTTTATGCTTCCCTTTTTGAACCAAATGTCAGTCAGCTTGAATTTCAAAACGTGCCCAACTCGCATCGGGATGGGCCGGATTATTTGAATGTGCTGCGCTTCCTGGACGTGCCCCAAGCGGTCGCAATGGCGGCAGAACGTTCCAAGATTCGTCTTTATCAATCTCACGCCGACGACCAAGGCTGGGAATTTCCGAAAAGGACCGCCGCAAGTTTGGGATGGGAAGGAAAGTTCGAACTATTACCCTTGGCTCACACGAAATAATTCATGAAAGAAGATTAGCAGCGATTTCGTAAGCAAACCAGGAGGCTCGCCGAGAGTGCTCATTCGGGTTTCGCATCTGCTAGCACTGGTTTGCCGGAAGCGCGGCCCACATGGTTAGCGCGCTTGCCTTCGTCGTAGCGCAGACTTTCAGTCTGCTGTATCGCCGATTTGCAATCGGCATACCGTCCGCACATTCCAGGACGCTCGAACTTGCGGACGATCCGCAGAATACAATTCTGCGATACAGCAGACTGAAAGTCTGCGCTACGCTAAACCGGAAGGCAGCAGCGCCTGCCCTGCCTATCCGGAAATCTATTGCGATAAAGAGCATAGTGTTTGTTCGCGGTTCAACTGCCCCTTAGGATAATGCGCAGACATGAGTGAGCAACGCCGCCTATCAGCAGGAATCGACATTGGCGGAACGAAGATCGCCGTTGGCCTTGTCGACCGCAGTGGCCAAATCGTGTGCCGGCAGTCGTTCGCAACCCCGAAGGAGTTTCAGAGCGCAGTATCGTCGATCACGCTTACTCTTGGCGAACTGTTGCGCGCGCAAGCGCTCGAGTTTTCCGCGCTGGCCGGCCTAGGCATCGGCTGCGCCGGGCCCGTGAATCCTCGAACCGGCCTGGTGAACAATCCGTACACACTTCCAGGTTGGGAAGGCGGTAATCTCATCACGTCGCTCCAGAGCCGAGTTGGGTTGCCCGTTTATCTCGAAAATGACGCGGACGCCGCCTTGCTAGGCGAGTCACTGGCCGGAGCGGCGCGCGGGTTTGATCCAGTCGTGATGCTGACATTCGGCACCGGCATTGGTGGCGCGGCCCTGAGCGGCAACGCCGTGTTCCGGGGCGCCGCAGGTGAGCATCCGGAAATCGGTCACGTGCCGGTCATGCGAGGCGGGGCCGTGTGTTATTGCGGCCGCAGCGGCTGCCTGGAATCAATTGCGTCTGGCGCGGCGATCGAGAAAGCCGGGCAGGAACATGGCTTTCACACCGCGCGTGACGTTTTTGTCGCGGCCTCGGTAAATAACAGCCGCGCCAAAGCCATCATCGACCAAGCGTTGGACGCCACGGCTTGCGCAGCTTGGGCTCTCCTGCACACGTTTCTGCCGCAGCGTTTCGTTCTTGGCGGCGGAATCATCGACGACCATTTTCGGCTCTTTGCCAGCGCCATTCAGCAAAGCATCGACGCAGCCGCCATGATTCCACGCCACGAAATCGCTGTGGTTAAGGCCGCACTGGGCAATGATGCCGGACTCGTTGGCGCTGCTGCCTTAGCTTTTCGCGGAACTGGGTAGCACTGGTTGAAGGCGTTTGTCGCGCCACAAAACCTGAGACGCTTCACTCCACCCAACCTCACTTGGTTGCCTGTGAACGCCGCGGGGCAAGGCAAACCATGCCACGACCGATTGCAGCAGTTCCATTTGGGGACCATAATGAGAACTGCTGGTCCGATTGTCTTTTGACTTCCTGCATTGCTGCGACTAAATCTCCCTCATGCATTTGCGCAATGGCCGTTCCTCTTTGGTCTTGGCCGCGGTTCTATGCTTGGTCCCTGCGATTGCCATCGGGGCCGGCACATTTACGGTTGCGACCTACAACGTGGAGAATTACATCGATGCCCCTTCTGGCACGCGCCCCGCGAAATCACCCGCTTCGAAGGCCAAGATTAGGGAGAGCATTCGGGCCATGCGCCCGCACGTGCTCGCTCTCCAGGAAATTGGGAATACGAACGCGCTCCTGGAGCTTCGATCTGCGCTCAAGGCCGACGGCCTCGATTACCCTCACTGGGAACACGCGTCTGGTTTTGACACGAACATTTACGTCGCCGTGTTAAGTCAGTTTCCGATCGTCGCGCGCCGTCCGCACACGAACGAAGGCTTTCTGCTGAGTGGCCGGCGTTTCCGAGTGAGCCGCGGCTTTGCGGAGATCGATATTCAAGTTAATGCGCAGTACCGATTCACCCTGTTCGCGGCGCATCTCAAATCGCGGCGCGCGGTGGCCGTGGCCGATGAGGCCGAGATGCGCGAACAGGAGGCGCTGATTCTGCGCGAGAAGATTGACGCGAGGCTCAAAGCCAATCCCGAGGTGAATCTGATCGTGCTGGGTGACCTGAACGATGTGAAGGATTCGCGCTCCACTCGCATTATCATCGGCCGCGGCAGAGCGGCCTTAACCGACACGCGGCCAGCCGAACGAAACGGCGACGATCAGCCAAATCCCAATCCGCAGTTCGAACCGCGCCATATCACCTGGACGCATCACTACGGAAAAGAAGACACGTACAGCCGAATCGATTATATCCTCCTCAGTCGTGGAATGGCTCGCGAATGGAATACGAACGGAACCTACATCCTTACGCAGCCGAACTGGGGTGTCGGGTCGGATCATCGCCCGATCGTAGCTAGCTTTGTGGCTGCGGAGAGGTGAAACGCGAACGCCAAAGGGCCTTCCAACGCTCCGACAACCTTTGAGGCTTGGCGCCGGCCGATGTCCGCGTCACGATGGCACGAAGGCCTTGCCGAAGTTGACGCTTTGCCCAAACCGAAAAGATCACGTCCTTCACAACGAACAGTGCCGCAGTAACGAGGAACATTGCGATTCCAACGTTGGCCCAGACAAGCGCAGCGGCGAGACCAGCGAACGCCAACCACAGGATCATGTTTACCCAAACAAAAGTCCTGAGCAATCACTTCAGCATTTGCTGAAACTCCGGCCATTGCCGGATCGGCGCGAAACGCGGGTCCACCGCCAGTTCGGGGCGCAAATCCTTCGCGCCCGCTTGATTGGTAAACCGCGTTTGGCTGAGCTGCATCGCCTTCTTCAACGAAGCGATGGCTTCCGGAGATTTTCCAAGCGTGACCTGAACGGCGGCCAAATCGTACCAAGCTTCCGGACTCGTCGGCATGATCGCGACCAACTTTTGCAGGGTTCCTTCTAACTTCGAGCGGTCATGAACCTGGTTATAGACTTGCGCCGCATCGAGCAGTGTTTCGGCTGTGGCCTGCGGTCCTGACACCAATTGATCAACCAAAGAGACGGCCAAATTCGTTTGCTGCGTCAGCAAATACGCGGAGACCAATTGCCGAGCTAGCGCAGCGTTATTCGTGTCCGCTTCGTACTGTTTCTGCAGTGGACCAAGCAATGGCTTGATTTTTTGCAAGGCCGCCTCCAGTTGCGGTCTTCGTCCGACCTGGGCGAACAGCTGAACAGCCTGGAGCATGACGGAAACGTCGGCCTGTGGGCTCGCCGCAACTTGTTCCAGCAACGGCACCGCAGCTTCGCCCTGCTGCATTTGAATGTAAGCTGTGGCCAACTGGAGCCCAAGTTGCAGGTTGGTCGGGTTAGATCGGAATTGCTGTTCGAGCTGAGCAAACTGGGTTTGAGCTTGCATCAATTGCGACTGGTTTCCCCGCATGCCGCGAAGCTGGTTGGCATAGCTTTGAAAGACCGGACTGTCCGGATCAAACTTAAGGCTCGTCTCCGCAATCATGAACGCTTCATCGACGCGCCCAGCGCCCAGCAGAAGGGTAACATATTTGTGGAGAGCTTCCGGGCTGTACGGGCAAAAAGCGTAAGATTGCTTGAGTGAAAATTCGGCCTCCTTCATTAAGCGCTGTTGATCCGCGAGATCTTTCGGCCGCAGCTCCGGCGGGCATTCGTGGCTCACCCGCCACCAGTAGAGCCACCCAATGGCGCTCCGCAATTTCGAGAAGGCCTTGCGCGCAAAGTCATCGCGCGCAAATTTCCGGTCGCCTTTGAAGCCGGTGAAATCGTGCCGGAGATAGGTTTTCTCGGCAAAGTCACAGATTTCTTTCACGGACGTGTCGTACGTTACCCAATTGCCAATCAAACGCTCGGAGTATTTGCTCCAGAATTCGTGGTCCTTCGACATCATCCCCTCGGTGAGCGCCGGAACAGGCTGCCGGTTAATTTTCATGATGATCCCAAAAGGCGTCAGATGCGGGAACATCCAGTCCAACGGAAAACTTTCTTCGACGTAGAATTCGCTCTCCGGGTTTTTGTCAAAAATCACTTTCGTCAGGAGGCCATTGATAGACATGACCGCGACTTGACCGCTGACTTGAACGCGGTTGTCCTCCGTGAAGCTAACGCCCTCACCTGGCTTCACTTGTTTGGGTTCGTTTGGAAACTGCCGGTCATGCGCCAGACGGCGGGCCGCGTCGTTGATATATTCGTGAAACGCCTGCTGCGAATCCTCGTTTGTCGGAGTGAGGATTTCTTTTGGAGGGTAAACTCCCTCAGCACGCCGGCGCCTCTCAATGCGGTCGCCAAGGTCCGTGAAATATCGATCCAGAGGCAACAAGGCGCGAGCCAGGAGATTCGTCCGCCCTTCGACTCGTTCCTTTTCGGTCCGAACTAAGTCAGAGAAAAAATACGGGTCAACCTGGGCGCTTCGGTTGTAATGGGCGCGGATGTAATCGAGGTAGGTTTTGTCGGCGAGCGCGTTTTGCGTGATCAGATAGACATCGCGCCGGTCGAAGTTCGGATCATGCGGCTTGTGTTTGGCTGGAATAAAGCTCTCGCAAAAAATCATGTAGGTCGGATTGAACCGTCCCGGATCCGTGCCGCCATACAGAATGGCGTTGCGCGCCATCTCGGGATAAATCCCGAAGGGCGGCGTGAACATGTCATGGCCAAACCAATAACCAAACAAGTGTCCGCGTTGTTCATTCGGCGCCCAATGCGAAAGGATCGAACGCGCGGGCGTGAGCGCGAAGACGGCGATCAGGACTGGCAAAATCGGCCGATGCCGAGCCACGAGCAGCGCCAGGATGAACACGGCCGCCGAAGCGAGTCCCAGCACGGCGGAAAAGCGCATCAGCGGAAACTGCGTTTTGTCGAAAGTGCTGACGAGATGATACAGTTCAATCGCCGCCGCGACCGCCCCGCTGCATAAGATGACGAACCGGTAGCGCTGGTATTCCGCCGCTAACACTCCGCCAATGAGCGTGACGCCGTAACCGATCGCAATGGCCACAATGATGTGGGAGGCTGTGAAAAACACGCGCGCCTGTTGCCGGCTTTGCATGTCGGTATTCGGATTGAGCAGGATCAAAAGCAACACCGATAAGAAAAGGCCAATCGCCGTCAACCCGATCAACCAGGCGCGCTCACGTTTCTGCATTCGCTGGTAGAACAAGAAAGGGACCAACCCAATCAGCAGATAGACAGGCGTGAATTCGTCGTACGCTCCCTCGCCATACATCCAGATTTGTTCCACGAACCGGCCAATCGAGCTGGTCGGATTTGTTTGCTCGTACTGACCGCGCGTAAGCGCGTGCTTGAAGCCTTCCACCGTTCTGGGATAACCCCAATTCAAAGGCGGATTGGTCATCGACGCCAGCGGCATGTAAAAATAAAACGACGCGCCTAAAATCCACACCGCCGCGAGCCCGCTGATGAATTTCAGTTCAGAACCTAGCTCGGTCCGCCTGATGAAGAACGCCAGGGAGGAGACGAGCAGGCCCGCGCCCACCGCATGGAACGTATAGAACAGAGGAAGATTCTGGCGGAGAAATACCGCCGACCGAAACGACGCTAACATCAAGATCAGAACGTACCCGCCAGCAAAGAACAACAGAACCTTGGCCGCGGCAGAAAGTGACTTGAGGTTAGCTTTTGAAACCTGGTAAGTGATGCGCCCGCACAAAGCGAGAGCACCGAGGCCAATGAGGTGTGCGATGAACCCTGACCTCCTGCTCAAGGCGATCACTTCCATCTGGTTTAGGACCAGCGCTAGAAGATAGACAACACCCAGCGCAAAAAGCAGGTCGCGGAATAAAGCCTCCCAGACGGCAAAGGTCACACGAAGGCGAATGCTCAGCCAAATAACGAGCGTTATCGACCCGACGCCGACCAAGTTGTAAATGACAAACAACGGCGGGTTGCTATCAAACGCCGTGAGAACTCCCGCGGCCTTCGCCACGATCCCGAGCAGATAAACAATGCTATTTCCAACAAATAGGTCGCGGCCCAGCTTTGGCTGGACGGCCATAATCAAGATTTCGATTCCCATCGCCGCGACGATCAATGTTTGATGATTCGTGAAACAGATGCCGAACCAGAAGAAAGCCCAGTACAGATAGCGGCGTTGCTCAGGCGCATAAATCCAGCGGAACAGACAGCAGAGCACGGCCATGAACGAGAGCACGCTCAACGTGTAAACTTCGACGATGACTGCCTGGCTCCACATGAACCCGTTAAATCCAAGCAACATGCCAGCGACAAAGCCGGAGACCAGGCAGAGCACATTCTCCCAGCGACGCTCAATCAGTTTGAATTCGGCAATTCCCTCGAGCAAAAGACTGCTGCCGCGCGAAACCATCAGCGCCAGCAAACCGCACGCAAATGCCGCCGCCACCGCCGAAGAGAGAGCAACCCGCCACGCGATATTCGAATAGGGAATCAACGTGAAGAGCCACGTATAAAGTGTCCACACCGGATAACCGGGTGGATGCGGGACTCCGGCATAAAACGAGCCCACTGCCAATTCCCCGGAATCCTCCAGCGTCAGGTCCGGCGCCAGCGTCAGGTAATAACCGATGAAGGTCAGGAGCGTCGTGAGCCCGAATGTGACCCAGTCGATTCTACGGAAGAGCGCGAAACGAGGGCCCGAGGCCGTTGGAGTTGCGGTTTTCGGCGCGATGGGCGCCGGCCCTGGCAGCGGTGGCTTTGTCTTTGCTTCGCCTGGTTTGGGATCTGATTTCGATTTGTCGTTATTCATCCTTAACCCGTCAATTTCAGCTGCACGTGCCCTGTTCCATGAACCTCCCGGTATGTAGTCGCGCCTTTAGGCGGCAGCATTTGCTGGCGCCTAAACAGATTTTGCGCAATGCAATCGCTCCGGCTGAAGCCGGAACTCCATACCACAGCGGCCGGTTCATGGAGAGATGTCTCCGAACCACATTTTCGACCATTACACCCATGAACCGTTTGGCAGGACAACGCGTCCTGCCTGTCCTGCTTTTGGTGCACGCAAATGCTGGACAGGCGAGACGCCCCGTCCTACGACCGAGGTTCATGGAGGCGGGCGCTCTTAACTGCATGCTATGCTTATTGCATCAAACTATTCGTTCGCAGCAGGGAAAAACCACCGCCCGTGCGGAACGTCGTCCGCGTTTTAGTGGTCCATTCTAACCCGTCGTCCAACCCGTTTTGTTTGCTGTGAAAGGCCGCTGCCACGTAGGCGTAGCCATGGTGGCTAGCCAGCGTTGCGAGCAAGTCATTCGTGCTGTTCGCCGGAAGATAGCCCATCGGCTCGTGCCGTGGACTCAGCACCACGACCAATAGAAACAGTCCCATCGCCGGCGCCATCCATCGCCAGCCTCCCCCAAAGGCCACCGACGGTTCTTTTGGTGCGGCAGGCGCGGAGAAGATTCTGGCCTTAAGCTTTGCGGAAGGGCGGCGCGGTATCCAGGAGGGCAATGGGTTCTCCCAACGATTCCAATTGTTCATGATCTTTTCCTTTCAAGTGCGCAATTAACTTCTGCATCCCGTATCGATACCGTCCAGCGACAGTATTCGGTGACGTCTCGAGCAACTCGCCGATTTCCTCGAAGGTGTGCTCGTGCCAAATCTTCAGGACAATCACCTCGCGTTGCTCGCGTGACAGCTTCATGAGGCATCGCATCGCCGCTCTTTCGCTCGTGGTTTCACCTTCCGACCGTTCAAACCATCGAACAGACTCCAATTCGCGAGCCATCCGCCGCCAAAGGCTGCGACGATAATTCAGCGCGCGATTGCGGAATGATCGGAGGCAATAATTTACCGGCCGCTCGGGCACGGTCCCGCGCTGCATCAATGCTAAGAATGTCTCCTGCAGGACGTCCTCAGCTTCATCATGACTTAAACCCAAGGCCCGGCCATAGAGAATAAGTTCCGCGGCTTTGTCTTCATAAAGCCGCTCGCGCCAATCCAACTCAATCTTGTTTTCGGCCTGCACGTGCACCTAATAGACACCAGTTCAGGCAGATTTGTATATGAAAATGCTCAGCTCTGTGCGAGAGCGCGTTGCACAGAACTAATGGCTAAAAAAAATCAGCGTGTTCAAATAGCGATAGCGTTCATGGACGACCCGCAATTCGTTCATTCTGTTAACCCTCTCGCAATGAGTTGATTGCGCGCAACCGTTCCCGCAGCAGGACTAATGGCATTGCCGCTGCTAAATGGGCCATGCGCCACAAGCACCTTGCCGATCTTGGCTGGATTTGCTCGTATTCGATCTGTTTGTCACGCCCTCCGCCAGGACTAGCCGTCGAGAAGTCGGTCGAGATTGTTTGCCAGCAGGCAGAGCGTTGAACCGTCGTCCAAACCACCACTCACCATTTAGCAGAACGTAGTGATCTGAATTGAACCGTATGAAAAAAGTTGAAGCCATTATCAAGCCTTTCAAATTAGAAGAAGTAAAAGATGCCCTCGGAGAAATTGGAATTGAGGGAATGACCGTAAGCGAGGTCAAAGGGTTCGGCCGTCAAAAAGGCCATACCGAGATTTACCGTGGCAGCGAGTACACGGTCGATTTCCTTCCGAAAATCAAAATCGAATTGGTCCTCTCGGACAGCCAAGTCGAGTCGGCTGTCGCGACCATCGTCAAAACCGCCAAAACAGGAAAAATCGGCGACGGCAAGGTTTTCGTTTCGACCGTTGAGGAAGCGATTCGAATCCGGACCGAAGAGAAAGGCGAACAAGCCGTTTAGTTTAATCTGCACGACCCCCAATACCCAGTTAACCCAAAAATGAAAAAGATACTCCTCTCCCTCAGCTTACTGATGGCTCTGGTTGCCAGCGGCCTCTGCGCCGATTCGGCCCCGGAGCGATCCGTCCAGGAGCGCCTCGAAGACCTTGAAGCTTATATGAATAACGTCGCGCGCAATGCCAGCACCAACGCGCCGAGCAAAATTCCAGGACCTGGCCCAGGACACAATGCCTGGCAAATGGCCTCGACCGCTTTGGTCTTATTCATGACGCTTCCTGGCCTCGCCTTGTTTTACGGCGGATTGGTTCGCCGCAGAAACGTCCTCTCTGTAATGGCGCAGTGTTTAGGCATCGCCGGGATGGTGACCATTCTATGGTGGGTCTGCGGTTACAGTCTTTCGTTTGCCGCGGGATCGCCTTTCCTCGGAGGCATGGATTTCGCCCTCTTTAAAGGGGTCGATGGCAGCGGCGTCGGGCAAGGCAGCAACTGGATATCAAACAATATCTGGGCGATTTTCCAACTTACATTCGCCATCATCACACCTGCTCTTATCGTGGGCGCCATTGCGGAGCGCATGAAATATTCCGCGGTGCTGCTGTTCATCGCCCTCTGGATGTTTGCCGTGTATTTTCCGCTCGCTCACATGGTGTGGGCTGCGGATGGTTTCATGTGCGGCGCTCTCAACGCCAACGCCTCCATCAAGGCGCTCGATTTCGCAGGCGGAACAGTGGTCCATATGTCATCGGGTTGGTCGGCTCTCATCCTTTGCCTCATTCTGGGCAAACGCCTTGGAGTCGGCAAAGAACCGATGCCTCCTCACAGCATGGTCCTTTGTATGATCGGAACAGGCATGCTCTGGGTCGGTTGGTACGGCTTTAACGCCGGAAGCGCTCTCGCCGCTGATGGCATTGCCGCGCACGCCTTCACCACCACGACGCTCGCAGCTGCGACCGCCGGCTTCGTCTGGGCGATGTCCGAATACCTGATCAAGGGCAAACCGAGCATTCTCGGTTTCTGTTCCGGCATTGTCGCCGGTCTGGTTGTCATTACGCCGGCTTGCGGCTTCGTAACTACCGGTGGCGCTATGTTGATCGGAGTCCTCGCAGGCTTGGTGCCATTTTTCGCCTGCTGGAAACTCAAACAATGGCTCGGCTACGACGATGCGCTCGATACTTTCGGCGTCCATGGCGTTGGCGGAACTCTGGGCGCACTAATGACTGGCATTCTCGCGACCAAAGACGTGAACCCCGTCGTCGGCAATGTCGCCGATGGCCTCTTGGGTGCACAGATCAAGGCGATCCTCGTAACCTTGATCTTGTCCGTAGTCGCAACCGCAATCATCGCCTTCATTGTCAAAGCGGTCATCGGTTTGCGAGTTACCGAGGAAGTCGAGACGATCGGCCTTGACCTGGCCGAACACGGCGAGGAGGGATACCACACAACATAATTGGCGGCGGCAAAAATACTAAACCAGTCTTGCGTCGCCTTCGTCAATAATTGTGGCCGCGAGCCACAGGTGGCAAGGCGACGCAAGCAACTTGAAAAGAATTCGATAATTAATCCATGAGTACAGCAAAGAACGTAATTGAGATGGCCAAAAAGCAAGGGGCCAAAATGGTGGACATCAAGTTTGTCGATACCTTCGGCACCTGGCAGCACTTTAGCGTGCCGTCCGGCGAAC